>JAESPY010000031.1 GCA_016765435.1 Emcibacter sp. | reverse complement strand
CATATCCCCCTTCGAGAAACAGGACGCTGCGGAACAGAAAACAATCAGCGCCATGTCGGCGCTGACCCCGCGACAGCTTGCGGTGCTGGACCTGCTCGCCGAAGGAAAAGCCAATAAAATCATCGCTTACGAATTGCATATCAGCGAGATTACTGTCAAAGCCCATGTCTCCGCCATCCTACGCAAACTGGGGGTCAGCAATCGTCTGCAAGCGGTGATTGCTTCCAAAAACATAACGCCTTAAATCAAATGCCGGATCAAAGCATGGAGAGACGCCGCCACAACTGGCTTATGGATCAGCGGCAGTTTCTCAGCCTTTAACATATCTTCCAGATCGGCATCCCTGTCACTGGTAATAATGATCGCCGGGATTGGATCGGTAAATTCCGCCCGAATTTCTGCAATAGCCGCGATTCCGGTATCCTCACCGTTCAAATGATAGTCCGCAATGATAATATCCGGGGTTTTATCCTGCTCAATAAGTTGCGCCAGTGCCACATCCGCAGACAGTCCAGAGATTATTTCACCCCCCCATTTACCCAACAGGGCTTTCATGCCGTCCAGAACATCCTCATCATTATCAATCACCGCAATGATACGGCCACTCAAACTATCTGGTAGCGTTGCGTCAGGCCTGTTATCGGCAAAGGGACGACTGAGGTGATCATCCTTCCCCTGCGGCAACGTAATATTAAACATGGAGCCTTTGCCCAATGTTGAGCGGACCTGAACACGGGCATCGAGCAGGGCAGATATACGTTGCACAATGGACAGGCCCAATCCAATCCCCCGCCCGCCAATGGCATGGTCTTCATGGACCTGAATAAATTCCTCGAATATACCTTCGAGCTGGCTTTCCTTGATACCAATCCCGCTGTCATTGACCTGAATGGTGATCTTGTCGCCTCTGGTGCGGCACCCGATCAGAACCCCGCCGTCTCTGGTATANCGAATGGCATTGCTCAGGAAGTTNCGNAANATNGTCTCCAGAAGGCGGGGGTCGCTATAGACAATACTGCTGGTCGNCACCATCCGCACNCGCANGCCTTTNNCNTGCCCGGTCTGNATATAATCCGGNACNACCCTGTCCAGCAAATCCTGTANNCTGAAATGACAGAANGTGGGAATAATACCGCCGGAATCCAATTGNGANATATTAAGCAATATACTCAACAGATCNTCNAGAGCATCAAGGGAACTGCCNATACGGGCCACATAACGGGCATTTTCCGCGCCGATNTCACTATCAGCAAGGGAACCTGTNAACANCCGGGCCGCGTTCANNGGCTGACGCAGGTCATGACTGGCCGTGGCCAAAAATGTTGTTTTACTTTTATTGGCTTCCTCCGCCTGTCTTTTNGCGACCTGAAGTTTTTTCTCAATTTTTTCCCGCTCGCTCAATTCCTTCATCAAACGCCGATTCAGGTCGTTTAATTCATTGGTCCGCTGGTTGACGGTTTCCTCCAGCTTAATNGCGGTNTGNAAAATGGTAAAACTATCCTGCTGCTGATCCATTTCCTGTTCAACCCGGTCCATCAAGACCTGAACGATTTTATTCAGCCGGGCATTTTCCATNATCAGACGTTTTATCTCAACATCACTCAGGCGACGGACAGAATTATTCATGGGANGCCCCCANGCCNATNGCAATACAGCAAAAAGAATTATTCATATGGATGGTNTTATATTGTTCNCCGAATGTGGCGAAACCAATGACATTATTTTCNNCATAAATNCGCGATATTTCAGGCAATAANCCCTGNTCCTCACAGATCATNTTCCGGGCNGCACAATCACANCCCAGCACCANATCCAGNGGGCCNATTTCTGCGCGNATTTTCTGAAATAAATCAATGGTATTNGCGATCGGGTCCGATGGNCGCGCAATGGCACAGACCACNCCTTTACCAATGGCNCAGGCAAAGCGGATATAGCGTTCCGCNTGATTNACCTCNACCACGCCACGGGAATAATATTTNCCGCCGATTTTCATCAGGATCGGGTGATTGCTGCANACGGCAATGCTCAGNTCTTTTTCCGCCATACCNCATAATCTGGCATATTCCTGTGTCGCGGGCAGNCCGTTGATTTCANGGACAATACGGGAAATAGGATCGGCCTCTGTAATCACGGCTCTGGCATCCCCNGCCACATAATGATGGGTATACTGAACCTGAAACGGCAATTCGGTATGGATCAAAATCACCACCGCCATATCCCGTGTAAAACCCCTCTGGAAAAAGATACTGGTTTTTTNCATATCCCAGTTATCCGCCGTGGAGCCNCCGACCAGAAGAATATCNCCCAATTGGCTNCCGATNGAGGCCGTGACCCGCTCCTCCGCATTGCTCAGGCCATCAATCANCATGAAAGCAAAGGTNTTATGNCCGTTGGCATGGGGGATNTTNTNCTTNAAGTCCGCGACCAGTTCCGCCCCGGCATCGATACCATCCTGAATCTTGAATTCGCCNATTTTATCAATNGCCNNAATGANAACCNNGAAATGATCGCGNGGAAAAGCNACGGCTGTGATGCTGTCTTCCTNATAGCCCAGCGGNGTGATCTCTCCCGCTGTCGTGCAGCCCACCAGCGGAATATCNCCGAAATATCGCAACANTTCCTGCTCCAACAGNTCCAGATCATATTTNGGCGAACAGAAAAACAGGCAGAGNGCCGGNTCNGCATCCTGCCCGCAAAGNTGNTGATAAAGNTCNTNNACGGCCTGTTTNNCATCCGGGGATAAAGAAACNGCCTTTTTAATGACNGTCATATATCATTCTCCTGNTTCCACTGTAGGCAAGGAAGNCCCCAGANGAAAGNAAAAGAAGAAAGAAAAACAGACAGACNCTANGCCATGATACAGACTGATTTTGTTNCCAGATANGCATCGAGGGNTTCTTTNCCCATATCCTTGCCAAANCCGGACTGTTTAAAGCCACCGAAAGGCATCACCACATCCAGAATATTATGACAATTNACCCAGACACTACCNGCNCGAATNTTTGGCACAANATTGATGATATTNCCCACATCGCGNGTCCAGATACTGGCACCAAGGCCATAGACGGTATCATTGGCCAATTTNACGACCTCATCAATATCATGATANCGCTGCACACAAACCACNGGNCCGAAAATTTCTTCCCGNACCACTTTCATNTCNCGGTTGGTATTGCCCAAAATNGTTGGNTTGATGAAATAGCCNNTNTCGCCACTTCTCTCACCGCCNGCAANAANNTCNGCNCCTTCGGCNCGGCCACTTTCGATATAGCCCATCACCCGGTCATACTGNANTTGGGACACCAGAGGATTGACCATATTTTCAGGNTTAAGACCNGGNCCAATATNCATGCTATTGGCCGCTTCCGCCAAGCCTTCGANCACCTGATCATACAGCTCATCNGGCACAAACAGGCGGGACCCGGCACAACANACCTGTCCCTGATTAAAGAAAATNGCGCTCGCCGCACCGGGAATGGCAACNTCCAGNTCCGCATCAGGCAGAATGATCGCCGGGGATTTNCCNCCAAGCTCCATGGAGACATTCTTCATGGTATCCGCNGCGGCCTTAACAATAATTTTNCCCACTTCCGTTGATCCNGTGAACGCAATCTTGTCCACCTGTTCATGAACGGTCAGCGCCGCCCCTGCCGTATGACCGTAACCGGAAATGATATTNACCACCCCGTCCGGGAAACCGGCCTGACAAACAAGCTCGCCAATATAAAGGGCGGTCAGNGGNGTTTCTTCCGCNGGTTTCAGNACCACCGTACANCCNGNNGCAAGGGCCGGACCNANTTTCCAAGCGACCATTAANGCCGGGAANTTCCACGGAATGATCTGCCCGACAACGCCCACAGGTTCTTTCAGGGTATAGCCCATAAATTTCGCATCCGGCGCATACGGCACNGAAAGNGGCAACACATCNCCNNTNATTTTGCTNGGCCAGCCNGCCATATAACGGATNNAATCAATGGCAATCTGAATATCCACNGCCCGGGCAACGGCCACATTTTTACCGTTATCCAAGGCTTCCAGTTCCGCCAGAACATCNGCGTTTTCTTCCATNAGGTNGGCCAANCGGTGCATNCAGCGCTCCCGTGTCGTCGAGCTCATGCCGGACCANGNNCCGTCATCGAAAGCGGCACGGGCGGCTTTCACCGCGCGGTCAACATCTTCGCTGTCACCCTCAGCAACTTTGACAATCAGCTCACCCGTCGCCGGATCAAGGGTATCAAATGTCTTGCCGCTGGCGGAATTCACCCACTGACCATTAATGAGCATTTTGCGCGGGGAAGAAATAAAGTCCCGGGCCTTNTNACTTAAGCTGTCTGCATATTCTGCTATTGTCATCTCGCTGATTCCCTAGATAATGTTTGATTATGGCTAGGATTATCGCACGGCACGCCTCTTCTGGAAATAAGACCTTGGCATCAACAGTAAACCGGGGATAGGTCATGGGNTAGGCGTTAAAATATGCGGTTTTATAGGGGGCTTATGACAAATCCACAGGGGGTTTGGTCCTCTGAAAGAGTGACTATGATACTATAGTATTAGACGGCCCATTTGATACATCCCTTTGTCTAGGTTGGCCTCTCCCTTGCGAAAAGTTATTCTATATTAAGTTAAAGAACTATATTTCAAGGGAGAAATACATGACTACGCACACACAGAATTCAATTCTATCACGAAAATCGCGTCTGTTGGCCGGGGCCACAGTGATCGCCACAATGGCCGCGATACAACCAGCCACCGCCCAGATGCTAATGGACGAAGTAATCGTCACCGCACAGAAACGCGCCCAGTCCGCACAGGATGTCGGTATATCCATTTCCGCATTTTCCCGCGCACAACTGGAAGCCATGGGCTACACCAATGCCCAAGAAGTCACCGCCATGGCACCGGGGGTAACAACCATGCAGCCCAACGGCGAGGCCAACTATTCCATCGGTATTCGCGGTGTTGCCAATAATGACTTTACCACCAACGTGGAAAGCCCCGTCGCGATTTATGTGGATGAGGTTTATATCTCCCAGATGTCCGGTGCCGGATTTATGTTGTTTGATATTGAACGTGTCGAAATTTTACGCGGGCCACAAGGTACGCTGTTTGGCCGCAATGCCACTGGCGGACTGGTTCATTATGTGACCACAAAACCCGGACCAGAGTTCGGCGGATACGGCAGCCTGAGTTACGGCAGTTTTGACCGGATTAAATTTGACGGTGCTATAAACGTACCTGTTAATGACAAGCTCGCCTTCCGGGCGTCTGTCTCTACCCATCAGGGAGACGGCTATATCACTAACCGGCTGCAACCGGGCAGCAAACTGAATAATGCCAATGAATCTGCGGGTCGGATACAAGCCCTGTTCACACCTAATGATGATGTTGAAATTCTGTTGAANGTCCGTTTTGGTCAACANGATATTCGCACAGGTTTCTTTGAAAATGTATCCGAAGCNAATCCTGATGGCGTGCTNACCCCGACAGTGCCCAATGTNTCACTGGGAGGCTATCTGGATAANGACGGTGATGTTTATGCCGGNGATTATGATGCNCCCGGCNGNAACAAGCTGGACACTTATGGCTTTAGTGGCACCCTNAACTGGAATCTGGGCTGGGGCGAACTGACCAGCATTACCGATTATCAATCCGTAACCCGCGATTATATCGAAGATTCAGATGCCTCCCCGGTTGATTATTTCCGGTTCTTCCTAACCACAGACGCCAAACAATTTTCTCAGGAAATTCGTCTGGCCGGAAGCACGGATAATATGAAATGGGTAACAGGTTTCTATTATATGGATCTGGATATTGATGATACCAATGGTATTATTGCACCGGGTTTCTTTCTTGATTATCTTAACCTCCTTACACCTGGCGCAAATTTCACCGACCCAGCCGAATTTGGCTTTAACGGCCTAAGAAACCCGTATCAAACGGATATTAAAACATGGTCCATCTTCGGGCAGGTTGAATTCGACATCAATGAACAGGTCAGTGTTATTGCCGGATTCCGTTATATTGACGAAAAGAAAACCCACAGCTACCGTGATGTGGCCTATTGGTTCCCATCAACATCCGTCAGTGGGCTTGACCCGAATGCTACAGAGGTCGTTGATTTCGTAACGCCTTATAATGGCAGTTTGCATGACAAAGAATGGTCTGCACGGGCTCAAGTGAATTATCGCCCCAATGAAGATCTCCTGCTTTTCGCCAGTTGGAACCGGGGCGTAAAATCCGGGGGCTTTAATGCGCCGCTTTTGCCCACGGCAGAATATGTCACAGAACNGCTGATGAAATACCGNCCGGAAAAACTGGATGCTTTTGAGCTGGGTTTCAAATGGGATTTTGCTGATGGCCGTGCCCGTCTGAATGGTTCCGCCTATTATTATGATTATAATGATTATCAGGCCTTNGCCATTCTCGGACTGGATACCTTCACCCTCAATGCGGATTCAAAGAACAAAGGCTTTGAACTTGAACTGCAACTGAACCCAACCGAAGGNATGGACGTACAATTTGGCATTGGCTATATTGATGCGGACGTAAAAGATGTTCCCGGCATCACCATTGATGTGGAAACAGANTTGGGNNNCATTGNNGCCATATTNCCCGGCGCNGTTCTTCGCCCGGTCAATACGCCNAAATGGAACCTGAACGGTTTGATCCGTCATGAATTCCAGATTGGTTCNGGCGCGATCGCCCTTCAATTTGATGGTCAATATCGTTCANAACATGTCTTTGGCCTGCTCAGCACGCCTGCCCTGACAGAGAANGGNTATTTTATCGGTAATGCATCGATCACTTATCTTCCAGAAGGCGATTANGACTGGAGCCTGCGNNTGTTCGTGAAAAATATCACCGANGAAGAATATCTGGTACAGACCTTTGACCTTGGTGGTTCNTTGGCTGGCGGCGGATTATTCGGCATAACAGAACAATATTATGGCCGTCCACGCACTTGGGGCGTGAATGTGTCCTATAACTTCTAATATAATTTAAAGGCAGCCTTTTTGTTTTGACAGGAAGGCTGCCTTCTTCAATACTAAGCTTAAAAAACAACATTAAAATATGGGAAAATCCATGTCCGGGAAAACGCGTCTGTTCGTATCAGGATTAATGCTGCTNACTTTATCTGCCTTNTCGCNNTCTGCGGCNGCANGTGNGNATAAGGGCAAGGCTCTGGTCAATGATTATTGCACCGCCTGTCACGCCGAAAATNNNNACGGCGAACTGGCCCGCATATCAGAGGTCCGCAAAACACCCGAAGGCTGGGATATGACCNTCTTCCGCATGCAACATCTGCATGGCNTTGAATTAGAGGGCGANGAACGCTTGGCCCTGATTAAATATCTTTCCGCAGAATATGGCCTTGCNCCGTCCGAAGCGGCCCCCTTCCGCTACGTTCTGGAGCAACGGTCCTATTTTGTCGACAGCGCGCCTAATGATGATCTGGACGCCCTTTGCGGACGGTGCCATACCAATGCCCGTTATGGGCTTCAACGCAGAACGGAAAAAGACTGGCTGAAACATATGCATTTCCATGTGGGTCAATTCCCGTCTCTGGAATATCAGGCACGCTCCCGAGACCGTTTCTGGTGGCAGGAAGTGACGACAAAAACTTATAAAGAACTGGCACAGCTCTATCCATTTCAAAACAGCGCATGGGATAAGTGGAAAGCCACAGAAGACCATAATCCCACNGGNAAATGGCGGGTCACGGGCCACCGTCCGGGCCTTGGCGGTTATCAAGGTATTCTCACCATCTCAAAAGACGGCGATTATTACAAAGCCGATTATGATTTGCACGATATGAACGGCAAAGCTATTTCCGGTGACAGTAAGGCCGTGATTTACACCGGATATGAATGGCGCGCTTCCGGTATGTTAAACAATATCGAAACCAGAGAAATATACGCCCTAAACGAAGAAGGCACCCAGATGACAGGCCGCTGGCATGAAGCCGCCCATTATGACATCGGCGGTGAGTTTCAGGCGGTCCGTATCAAGGGCGCAGAGGCACAAGTTCTTCTGAAGTCCTCTGATTACATCCGTCTCGGAACAGACAAACAGATCAGCCTTCACGGCATCGGCATGAACGGAAAAGTCACCGCTGCCAAGGGACTAACCGTAAAAGTCATCCACCAGAATGACACGTCAGTTACCGTAAATGTCACCGCAGACGCCAATTTGGCCCCCGGCAACTACCAAGTCACTGTCGGACAAGCCACCACCGACATAATNGTGTATGATCGNATCGACAGTATACAGGTTTNNCCCGCATGGACCATTGCCCGNGTGGGCGGCGGCTTAACACCGCCNGTTACGGCNCAGTTTGAGGCCGTGGCCTATATGAAGGGCAAGGACGGCGACATTAAAATCGGCATTATGCCCGCAACNTGGCAGGCTCAGGCCTTTNACGAAGAAGCCGAGCATATGAAGGATGTGGAATTTGCCGGGCAGCTTAATCAACAGGGTCAGTTTATGCCCGCCAGCGCCGGACCAAACCCCAAACGGAAATATGCCACCAATAATGCCGGAAATCTGACTATTGTCGCCCGTATCAAAGAAGACGATCGGGAAATCACCGGCAAGGCCCAGTTGATTGTCACCGTACAACGCTGGAACAAGCCTCCAATACGTTANAACAAGACAATATAGGAGTTTTCTATGGCTACAGGACTGCAATATATCGCCCATAANGCCCATGACGTGACCGTGGGGGACAAGCGGGTATTATTCCATATTCCGACCACATCCCTGTTCGATCTGGATCAGGTGTCCGGCGATGTTCTGGACCTGTTCAAGGAAAAAACCACCGTTCAACAGGCCGATCTGGAAGCCCGCTTCAAAGACCGCCATTCCCCGGATCGCGTATTGGAAGTGATTGAAGATTTTCTGGAAATGGANATCATCNAGGGCGATAACCTGCTNCGCCCCGACAATCCAAAGATNAAAATCGAGAATTATCCGCTCAGCACCATCATCCTGAATGTGAATACCGGCTGNAATCTGGGCTGCACATATTGTTACAAGGAAGACCTGACCACCCCGGCCAAGGGCGAATTGATGGGCTTTGACGTGGCGAANAAATCCATNGACCTTCTGCTGAAAGAAGGCAAGACCCGCGACCGGGTCAATGTGGTGTTTTTCGGCGGTGAGCCGCTGAGNAACATGCCNCTGATTAAAGAAGCCGTGCGCTACGCCGAAGAACAATGCGCNTTGGTAGGCAAAAAAGTAGACTTTTCCGTCACCACCAATGCGACCCTTCTGACCGAAAAAATCGTTGATTATATGAACGATCATAAGTTCGGCATCGCCATCAGCATGGACGGACCAAAGGCAGTCCACGACAAAAACCGCAAAACNATTGGCGGCAAAGGCACCTATGATGTGGTCTCGAAAAAAGCCCGTATGCTGTTGGCACGCTATACCGCCCGGCCTGTGGGCGCGCGGGTAACGCTGACCGCCGGGGTGACGGATGTGGTCGGCATTCACAAACATCTGAAATACGATCTTGGCTTTGCCGAAGTNGGNTTTGCCCCGGTAACCTCCGGTGATATTTCCNTNTTTAACCTCAGCAACGAAGAATTGCATGAGGTNTTCGAGAATATGAAAAANCTNGGCGAACATTATCTGTCCGAAGCTCTAGTCGGCCGCAACAACGGCTTTTCCAACATGCATCAGATGATGACTGATCTTTATGAGGGCACCAAAAAGGCCCTGCCCTGCGGCGCGGGCATCGGGCTTCTGGCCGTGGATCATAAAGGCGATCTGAACCTCTGTCACCGCTTCACCGGGTCTGACATTGAGACTTACGGTTCCGTCGATACCGGTATTAAAAAGAAAGAGCTTGGCAAATTCCTCGAAGGTCGGGCCGACCGGGACGGCACATGGTGCGATACCTGCCGTATCCGAAATCTCTGTTCGGGGGGCTGTTATCATGAATCCTATGCCACCTATGACGATATTAACAAGCCGACCTATCATTATTGCGATTTAATGCGGGACTGGATTGATTTCGGCATCAAGGTCTATAGCCGCATCATACAGGAAAACCCGCGCTATTTTGAACTGCATGTCAGCCCCCGCACCCTGTTGCAAACCAATCGTACCTTTAATCCAATGGATATGGGAAAATAACATGAAACATTTAAAGCCGATCAATCTGAAAGCCCATGCCCTGACCACGGCCTCTAGTGAAGGGGAACGTCTGGAAGTCGTCGCCATGCAGACGGTCGCGGGCTGTGCATCGACCATGGACCCCGGATGGGAAGTGGATGCGTTCGGTGGTGTCGCCGCCCTGTGTCAGCCCATGGAAGCCGACCTTTATGGCTGTTCCGATCCCTGCTGGTGGCCTGCACAGGTGCCCGATGTGATGAATACTTACCCCGACTGGGACATGGATAAATCCAGTGCCGCGGCCGACTGGCGTAGTCTCAACACCGTTTTCCCCAAGCGTTAAGATAAACAGGAATAGATAATGCGTAACATATTGATTTTTTTAGGTCTGGTTTCTCTGTTGTCCACAGCCGCCCGCGCGGACACAACCGAATATCTGGTCACGGGCACCAAGCCGGGCTATATCCACATTCTGGACATGAAAAAACAACAAGTCGTCCGCAGCCACGAAATTCCAAACGCAGGCCGGACCGTATTTTCTTTCGCCCCCTCACCCGATGGCAAAATCATCTATGTCCTGACCAACCGCATGAAATCCATCGTCGGACTGGACAGTGATACCGGGGAACAGGTTTTCCGCGCGGACTTCATCGAAGGTGACATCCGGCGGCAAGCGTTTTTCGCCTTTGATATCAGCCGGGATGGCAAAGAGCTTTATGTCTATCAACTGTCAACCCGGATCATGCTATCGGAATATAAACAGCTGCCCACGCGCATTGCGGTTTACGATACCTCTTCCGGCCTTAAAGCCCAACCCATCCGCACATTCGAAGCCCCGCGCCGCATCCATATGCTCATGAAATCAACCGATGACAAATGGCTGTATGCCATGGGATTTGACATCTATAAAATGGACCCGCAAACAGGAGAAATCGTTGAAACCCTGCCGCTGCGCAACTGGACAATGGAAAACCGTTCTCTGCCGGATGTGCTTGATTTCTGGCCGCTATGGGATCAGACGGACATCTTTTCAACACCCGTCTACTCCGTGAAAACTGACAAGGATGGGGATGATCCCGCCGCCTATAAAACCGGACTGTTGACCCTTGACCTGAACACGGGGAAATATGAAATCAATGATTTTGAGAATACTTCGGTGCTGATTTTCTCAACCGTGGTCAGTCCCAATGGCAAACACGCCTTTGGCACCTATACCCAGTTGAGTAAAATTGATCTGGAGACACATACTCTGGCCGCGCGGGTCGATCAGGATCATACTTATTATGCCGTGAAT
>JAESPY010000030.1 GCA_016765435.1 Emcibacter sp. | reverse complement strand
GTCCGATAATGGAGGCACGTGGTCTTGAGCTGCAACAGGTTCTCAGCAAGACAGAATTAAAATATTATTATCAAATCATGGATAAGCTGCAAAAAAAGGCTTCTCAGATGTTGGCGGAAACATGAGGATATTTTACATATTAAGCGATTTGCGTTAAACTTCCGTCTGTTCTCATCATAGAAGGGAGATTTTCATGAATGTTAAACGGTTGATTTTTGCGATTATCGTCTCTTACGTTGTCATGTCCATTTTGGGCATTACGACAGATATCCTGTTGACAGAACATATGCCGCAAATGAAGGCTATTGGTCGTCTGGGGGCTGATCTTGATGCCCATATCATGTGGATGTATCTGGGTTATTTTGTTGTGACGATTATATTTTGTTATATTTATGCCCAAAATCATGAGGGTAAAGGCTGGCAGGAGGGGGCAAGATACGGTTTCCTGATTGGCATTATGATGGTTGGGGTCGCCATGGTGTTATATGGCACCATGCCCATGGATGGTAAGGAAAGCCTTCTGTCCGCGGTGGCGACAATTATTATTTATATGGCGGGGGGTATTGCGACGGCTCTGGTCTATAAGAAATAAGGACAAAAGGCCTTTAGAGCCTTCATTCTAATCGTCCATCATTTCTTTTTTATAGAGGATTTGCTGTTTCAGTTTGGCCCATTGAATATTGGCATTTTTCAGGTTATCTGGCTTGTTTTCCTGCCACATTTTGCGGGTTTGACCGGAATAGAACAGGTATAATTTTCCCGCGTCAATCTGCCAAAGTTCTGGCGTGGCAGGTTGGGCTGCGCCGCCTGTGGCCATACCAAAGGGATCATATCCGCCGTATTGGGGCGCATATTGTTCCGGGTTTTCTGAGAAATCCTGTCGGTTCTCAAGGCTGGTAAAATACCATATGGCCCCGGCCCATGTGACCTGAAAATTTGATTTTCCGCGCCGGGCCGCGCCCGCTTGTGATAGGATACGGTATCAAATCCCTCAAGGGCGATGCCCTCTTCATTGGCAGAGGTCAGCGCAATGGGCTGATTGGCCTGAAAGGTGAGATATAAAGAAAATCCGCCCCCGATCATCAAGACCAGAGTGGACACCAGCATTATGAGTTTGGTGAAACCATTCATGGAGGGACCCTAACGGGTTGGGACAGGCACGTCACCGCGATAATCATAAAATCCGCGGCCTACCTTCTGTCCAATCCATCCGGCCTCGACATATTTTACCAACAGGGGACAGGGCCGATATTTTGTATCTGCCAGTCCTTCGTATAAGACTTGCATGATTGATAGACAGGTATCCAATCCGATGAAATCGGCAAGTTGCAATGGTCCCATGGGGTGATTGGCCCCAAGGCGCATGGCTTTGTCAATGGATTCGACCGATCCGACCCCTTCATAGAGGGTATAGACGGCCTCATTAATCATTGGCAGCAACAGCCGGTTGACGATAAAGGCCGGGAAATCTTCTGAATTAGCAGATGTTTTGCCAAGTCTTTTGATGAATTTTTCCGCAACATGATAGGTTTCTTCGCTGGTGGCGATACCTCGGATCAATTCGACCAGCTTCATGATCGGAACCGGATTCATGAAATGAAGGCCGATAAATTTCTCCGGTCGATCCGTGGTGGACGCCAACCGTGTGATGGAAATGGATGAAGTATTGGTGGCCAAAATTGTTTCTGGTTTCAGGATAGGGCACAGGTCTTTAAAAATGGCAATCTTGACCTGTTCATTTTCCGTGGCGGCTTCAATCGCCAAATCCACCTCGGAAAAGCCCGCCAATGTGGTATCGGTTTTAATCCTGCCCAATGTGTCTTTGGCCTCATCGTCCGTAATGATACCCTTGGTAACCTGACGGTGAAGATTTTGTTCGATTTTAGTCAGGGCCTTTTTCAAGGCATCTTCATTTACATCGCTCAGCAGAACATCATATCCCGCCATCGCAAACACATGGGCAATCCCGTTGCCCATCTGACCCGCACCAATAATCCCGACATGTTGTACCATTCTGGGTATCTTTCTTCTACTTTAACTGTTTGGGCTTTTAAGATAGCTCTTTTTCAAGCTCAGGCAAAGCCTGAAATAAATCAGCGACCAGACCATAGTCGGCCACTTGAAAAATCGGGGCTTCTTCGTCCTTGTTAATGGCGACAATGACCTTGCTGTCTTTCATGCCCGCAAGATGCTGGATCGCGCCGGAAATCCCGACCGCAATATAAAGATCAGGCGCAACGATTTTACCAGTTTGTCCCACTTGATAATCATTGGGAACAAAGCCCGCATCCACAGCCGCACGAGAGGCGCCAACAGCGGCACCAAGCTTGTCTGCAACCGCTTCGATCAGGGCGAAATTCTCGCCGCTGCCCATGCCCCGGCCACCAGAAATGATGATCTTGGCACTGGTCAGTTCAGNACGTTCCGATTTGGACAGTTCCGCACTGACAAAGCTTGAAATTCCGGGATTGGCAGGCGCGTCGATATTTTCAACAGTCGCAGAACCNCCCTCGGCAGAAACCGCNGGAAAGGCAGTCGTCCGTACGGTGATCAGCTTTTTGGCATCGCTTGATTGCACGGTGGCAATGGCGTTTCCGGCATAGATCGGACGCTTGAAGGTATCGGCACTCTCAACAGAAATAATGTCTGAAATCTGGGCCATGTCCAAAAGGGCGGCAACGCGGGGCATAAAGTTTTTACCCGTTGTGGTCGCGGCGACCAGAATGGCATCATAACCGTCAGCCAGTTTGACCACCAACGGAGCAATAACTTCTGCCAGAGGATGGGCATAATCGGCATTATCCACGACCAGAACTTTTGAGACACCAGCAACCTTTGCGGCGGCTGCGGCTGCTCCGGCACAATCAGACCCGGCGATCAGAATATCCACATCACCCAGATGGGCGGCGGCGGCAACGGCGTTTAGGGTGCTGTCTTTAAGGCTGGCATTATCGTGATCNGCAATTACGAGTGATGTCATGTTATATTACTCCTGCTTCGTCACGCAATTTGGCGACAAGTTCTTTCACGCTTTCTACAATGACTCCGGCTTCCCGTTTGGANGGCTCTTCCACTTTCAATGTGGTTACACGCCGGGCGGTATCGACACCANAATCAGAAGGCTCTTTGGTATCCAGCTGCTTGCGCTTGGCTTTCATAATATTGGGCAGTGACGCATAGCGCGGCTCATTAAGGCGCAGGTCAGCGGTAACTACGGCGGGCAGATTAAGCTTGATTGTTTCCAGTCCNCCATCAATCTCGCGGGTGACATTGACAGAACCATCGCTAAAAGCAACCTCGGACGCAAATGTTCCTTGCGGCCATTCCAGAAGGGCGGCCAGCATTTGACCGGTTTGATTGCAGTCATTGTCGATGGCTTGTTTGCCAAGGATCACAAGACCCGGATTTTCTTCTGCCACAATAGCTTTAAGAATTTTTGCAATGGCNAGAGGCTCAACGGGATCATCGGTTTTGACCAATATCGCCCGGTCGGCACCCATGGCCAGCGCCGTGCGCAGTGTTTCNTGTGCCTGTGCAGGACCAACAGAAATCACAATAACTTCTTCGGCGTTGCCAGCTTCCTTGATACGGAGGGCTTCCTCAACAGCAATTTCATCAAAAGGGTTCATGGACATTTTGACATTNGCCAGTTCCACACCTGTATTGTCCGATTTAACNCGAACCTTTACATTATAGTCAATTACCCGTTTTACCGGGACCAGAATTTTCATCGGGGTCGTTCTCCCATGGATTAAGTAATGATATTTCCAAGGTCATTAAGCTATTGCTTANAACATATCATTACAGTTTGTTGCAGCGCAATATAATTACAGTTACCTCATGCCAAGGCATCTGTCAATTGAATCAAAGACGCATGATACAGAAGTCGAAAAAGAAATAAACGCCTGTTTTGGTTTTTTTGTAATTTATTTTTGGCGGGTGATCCATTCATTAACCAGTTCATCTAGAATGGCGATAGGCAGGGACCCCTGTCCAAGGACCGTGTCATGGAAATCGCGCAGATCAAATTTTTCGCCCAGTGTTTCTTCGGCTTTTTTTCGTAACCGCCGGATTTTAATTTCGCCGATTTTATAGGACAGCGCCTGTGCCGGCCAGGTGATATAGCGGTCAATTTCGGATTCGACCTCATCAAGGGTAAGGCCGGTATTATCCATCATAAAGGTGATGGCTTTTTGCCGGGACCAGCCAAAAGCATGCAGGCCCGTATCAACCACAAGACGACAGGCGCGCCAGGTTTCATAGGTCAGGCGGCCAAAATCGCTATAGGGATCTTGGTAAAATCCCATATCCTTGCCCAATCGTTCGGAATAAAGCCCCCAACCTTCGGCAAAGGCGGAATGGGACAGGCTTCTGCGAAACGGGGGAATATCAAGCTCTTTGGCAAGGGCGGTTTGCAGGTGATGTCCCGGCATGCCTTCATGATAGGTGAGGGCTTCCAGCGTATAGAGGGGTTGGGCGGCAAGGTTCTTTGTGCCCAGAAAGTAAGTTCCCGATGTGGTGCCATCGCCCGATGACGGCATATAGAAGGCCCCGCGCGTTGCGGCTTTAATGCTATAGGTATTGCGGGGCAGAAGACCAAAATATTTGGGCAATTCCCCTTCCATAGTTTTGGCAATCAAAGCGGCTGTGGCCAACAGTTCATGTTCGCTTTTGGCATAAAATTTCGGCGTGGTTCTAAGGCTGTCGAGAAATTCCGCGAAGCTGCCTGTGAAGCCCAGGTTTTTTATGATCGCAGTCATTTCTGCCCGAATACGGTGGATTTCATCCAGCCCCAATTGATGAATTTCCTGTGGTTTCATATCGGTGGTGGTGAAATATTCGATCCGGGATTTATAAAATTCGGCGCCGTTTTTAAGACTGCTGACCCCAACCTCTTTGCGGCAATTGGGCTGATAGACCTGCGTGTAAAAATCATAGAGGATCTGATATTGCGGGATAATATCTTTCGTAACCAGTTTTAGACCTTTTTTGGCAAAGGCGGCCTGTTGCGCGGCAGGCATTTGCCGGGGGAAGTTTTTGAAGGGTCCAAAGAGCAGGCTGTCCCGCGGGTCTTTGACAATATGTTGGCGGATGGAGCTTTCATAGCCTTCCATGGATTTACAATATTGGGTGTAGCCTTTTGAGACGGCTTCTGCCAGTAGGCCGAGATGTTCCCGATTATAACGGGGGAAGTCGGCAAGGCTGATCAGGTAATTCTCATAATCGCGCGCTTTCAGGAAAGACATATTGGCCGGGGCATCGGCAAAATATGTATGATAGCCAAATAGCTTGGTGAGGGGGAACAGATGGTTGGGTTGCTGGGCGCTGCTGGCTTCGGTCTGTCGTTCATAGACAAATATTTTATAGCTGACCCGGTCTTTTTGGGTCAAGTTTTCCGCCTGTATATGGCTTAGACGCTTTAGGATGTTGTCATTGAACGCGGCACGACGGTCACGCGCGCGCTTGTTAAATTCGGGCAATTTCCCCGTCATACGGAAACCATCGGGATCGGTGCGGAAAAAGACCTTTTCCTGTACGGCCCGCGCCCAGTGGTCTTTCAGTATTTCCTGAAAATCATGGTTGTCGTCTGCTTGGGCATGGCGTTCCCACAGGGGGGTACTTAACAGGGTGACACTTAAAAGGGCGATGATTATGTTTTTCCGTAAGAACATAGACAGATCCTTGAATTTTAGTTTTTTCTTATGTAGCGGCGAAGAGTGCGCCCAGCAGGTGTTTTTTATAGCATATCTTATCAGGAAAGATCACAGTCCTTTTTTTTTCATAAGATTTTTCTTCAAATACCCAGGCACCCCTTTTAAGATCAGGACGCGTGATGTGGTAGAGTATCGTCAGCGTTTTTGAAAAGGAAAAATATGCAAGTCCAACAGTCCGGCTCACAGGAATATTTCACAATATCAGGGGTGAATCTGGAAATAAAAAGATATTCCGGCGCAAAGGACAGGCCAANATTAGTTTTTCTGCATGAAGGTTTGGGCTGTGTCGATATATGGCGTGATTTCCCGGAAAAACTTGGGGGACTTACAGATTGCCCTGTTCTTATCTACAGCCGTCAGGGCTATGGTCGGTCGGACNCCTGTGCTGTGCCGCGGCCTCTGGATTATTTACGGANAGAATCATTGTCGGTNCTGCCCGATGTGTTGGCGGCGGCGGGCATAGANGACCATGTCTTAATCGGTCATTCCGATGGCGGATCAATCGCGCTTATCTACGCCGGGGCGCAGGAAAGAANNGGTCTTCGGGCGATNATTTCCATGGCCCCCCATGTTTTCTGTGAGCANATATCCGTGGATGCNATTGCNCTGGCNCGGNAGAGTTTTTTTGACGGTGGNCTACGGGANGGNNTGAAAAAATTCCATCANGATAATGTGGANTGTGCGTTNTTGGGNTGGAACGGNGCTTGGNTGGANCCNNATTNTATNGGNTGGAATATCGAANAATATTTGCCCGNNATNANNGTNCCNCAATTGGTGATGCAGGGNGAGGANGACCANTATGGCTCCGTGGCACAGCTGGACAGNATCGCNAANAAATCNGGCGGNCCNGTNANGGTNNNTATNCTGCCCGGTTGNGGACATGCCCCCTATAAAGAACAAAAACANCAGAGTNTGGACATTATGCAGGCCTATCTAAACGACATTATTCAGGGGGTNCNTGCGNNCTAAGAACCGNTGGAAAGTAAAGATATGCCAGTGGTGTACGGCCGATTTAATAAAAAACTTTACTCATGGGTAACATTTTGCCTATACTGCGCCGCACAATATAATTGATAAATAGCATAAGATAAAAACACGGATATTTCTATGACTGACAGCAAGCGGANAAGCATCACGGATTGGCAGAACCTTGTCTCAAAAGAACTGCGGGGCAAGAAATTGGAAGACCTGACGTGGNGCACNCCGGAAGGCATNGATGTTAAACCGCTCTATACNGCAGAAGATGTGTCAGACATTCCCCATATAGAAAATCTGCCGGGNTTTTTCCCNTTCACCCGTGGNGTTAAAGGCAGCATGTATGCCGGGCGGCCTTGGACCATTCGTCAATATGCCGGTTTTTCCACCGCCGAAGCCTCCAATGCTTTTTACCGCCGGAATCTTGCCGCCGGGCAAAAGGGATTGAGCGTAGCGTTCGATTTGGCCACGCACCGGGGCTATGACAGTGATCATCCGCGCGTGGTTGGCGACGTGGGTAAGGCCGGAGTGGCCATCGACAGCGTGGAAGATATGAAAATCCTGTTCGACCAAATTCCGCTGGATAAAATGTCTGTTTCT
>JAESPY010000029.1 GCA_016765435.1 Emcibacter sp. | reverse complement strand
ATAATTACTTTGTCAGAAGCTTCTGACAAGCTGTCTCTATGGCCGTTTCAACTTGATCCATAAATTCCGCCTTCTTGAGGCCGGGAGCAATGGGTGGCAAAAATTCAATGATGAAAACACCCTTCTTCATCCGGCCTTTCTTGGGCCAATATAGCCCCGTATTGACCGCGATAGGCACCACAGGCACCTTGAGATATTTATATATTCCGAAAATTCCGGACAGATAGGGATGTTTCTCCCCCGGCAAAGCCCGCGATCCTTCGGGAAAAATAATCACCGACCGGCCATCGTTGGTTTCTTTGCGGGACCGGACCAGCATTTTTTTCATGGATTTCATGCCCATCTCCCGATCAATGGGAATATTACCAACCTTGTCACACAGACGGCCATACAGAGGAATGCTCAGCAATTCTTCCTTCATAATGAAGGTCGGGTCGTCCAGAATGGAATGCATGATGAACGTATCCAGCATGGATTGATGCTTCATGGCATAGATCACTGNCGTTTCGGAAATATTCTCNTTGCCCCGCACNTCCATCCGCAAGCCCATTATCAGTCTGAGCCAAAAGCCCACACTGCGGCACCAGAAGGTCNGAAAAGCCGCATGCCAGCGCCGGGGAACCCCCGGAATATAAAGCAATGGTGCCCAGAGAAAACAGCATAGCGCTCCCCAAACATAAAAAACAGCCCGAAAAATTGAAGACCGCAAATGCATAACTCTCACTCAATTCCTGATAAATTATTGTTCATATTTATTCCGGTATCCATATGGGCTTATTTCACCCGAATATCAAGTATTCCGGTGCGAAATAAACTGACCAGATATTTGCTATATTCCCGGACNAGAGATAAAAACCGGATATTTTCCGGCCGCCATTGCCCCACGGGGTGAGCAACCATTTTAATGTCGGGCATGTAATGCCGCATCTCGACCAGCGCACGGGGCATATGTTCCAAAGACGTCACAACCCGAATAGTNGACATATGGTTCTTCGCNACCCACNGGGAAACTTCCTCGGCATTNCCAACGGTATTACGGGCCNTGGTGCCACTTTCGATACAACAATCGGCAAGTTCNTGTGAACTNCCAAGCACCGCGTGTAATTCTGCTTCTGTCACCTTGGCATTGACCCCGGAAATAAAAAGCTTGTCGCCCAAGCCTTTCTCCAGAAGTTCCACCGCCTCCTGAAGCCGGTTTTTACCCCCGGTCAACACGACAATCCCATCGGTTTTATGGTCCGTCGGCATTTCGACCTGCGACAGGCCATAAATAAAATAAAACAGCCCCCCGACCCAGATCAGGATAAGCCCGAGAATTAAATAATATATATATTTCATACCACGCCCCCTTATACCATTCGTGCCAAATCCCGCATGACCGTTATCCGCGCCGTCAACATGGAAATCAGGGCCGCGACAAAAGGTATGACCGATAACACGGCAACCTGCACGATGGGCAATTCCGGCATTTGAACCAACCCTGACGCCAAGTCACGGGAAAGATATATCAGGGACATAAGGGTGATAAAAGCCAGAANAAGCCCAATNANCCCGCCTTTCAGGCCATATTTCATNAAACGATACTGATAAGCCCCGGCGATCATACCGTCCCGCGCCCCAAGATGATGCATGATGGCAATGGTTTCCCGGTTTTCCGCCATACCCGCCTTGGTGCCAAATATNACGATACATATGGTCGCCATCACCACCAGCAACAAAATTCCCAACGCCGTATATTCCACCATATCCATCAGACGCAGAAACCGTCCCAGCCATTGCTGATGATCATCCAGATGAATATTGTCGGATATTTTCGCCAGCATCCCGCGCAGCGCATCCAGATTAACCGTCAGATGGCGGCTGACCGTAACATCAAGAATATCCGGCACCGGAAGATCCGCCGTCACATTGCCCTTACCAAGCCACGGTTCCAGTAATTTTTCAATTTCAACGTCATTAAGTTGGCGCACATGCTCTATGCCCGGTGTTTTCCTTAAAAGCTGCGTGACCTCTGCCACCTGAAGTCCTCGCGCCTCTGAATCCGCAGTGGTCACTTGTACGGTCAGGCGATTGCTCAGGCTATCCGTCCATTCCCCGAATCCCCGATGAAGCATCATGCTGCCCATGAGGGCCAGCGCGCTTAAATAAACCATAACAGCCATGACATAAGGCAGCAATCGCGTGGCCTCATGGTTTTTTTCATCGGGTAGAAAATGGATCGCCTTACTCATACCCCGTCTTCCCCGTCATAGTTCCGTGGGCCATATTCTTTCTGGTCAAGGCTTTGATCTTTATATTCTGCCGGGTCAAACGCCTCTTCCTGTGGTTCTGGCGCGCTTTCTCCGGCCCGGATGAATTGCAANCGNCCNTCACAAAGATGCATCCGGTCCGCCTTAACCTTTTTCACCAGCCCCATATCATGGGTGGCAATGACCGTCGTCGTGCCCAGCTTGTTCAATTCAATGAACAGATGCATGATCCGTTTCGCGATGGCCGGGTCAACATTGCCCGTTGGTTCATCGGCCAGCAACAGGTCGGGCCGTTTGATGACGGCTCTGGCAATAGCCACCCGTTGTTTTTCGCCACCGGATAATGTCGGAGGCCGTGATTTCATCCGGCCTTCAAGCCCCACCCATGTCAGAAGTTCTTCCACATGTTCTTCGATTTCGATACCCTTGCCACCGGATATCCACAGGGGCAGTGCCACATTTNCAACCNCGGTTAAATGATCCAGCAATCTGAAATCCTGAAACACCACACCGATTTTCCGCCGGAACTTTGGCAAATCCTGTCGGGATACTTTAACCATATCCTCCCGGAACATCTGTATTTTTCCCCGTGACGGACGGTGCGCCAGATACATCAGTTTCAACAGGCTGGTCTTGCCCGCCCCGCTGGAGCCGGTCAAAAAATGCAATGATCCCGGTTTCAGGTGAAAGGAAATATCTTTTAAGACTTCCGATCCCATACCATAACGCATGCCAACATTTTCAAAATGGATCACTTAAAATCTGCCTCTTTTATTAGATATGTTTTCCTCAAATTTTCTGCCTAACCATAACAACTCACTCCCGAACCGTAAACTGATAAATGCCCGAATCCTAAAGTCATTTTTACCAAACCCTAAAGTCATTATTGAATGTCGTATCAGGACTCTTGCGTTAATCAATTCATCCGATTATAACCATATGAACTATATACCCTTAATATAATAAGAGTTACAGGCTTCTGAATGATCCTGACCTGCCCTGAATGTTCTGCAAGATACGTTGTTGATCCAACGGCCCTTCTTCCGAGTGGCCGAATGGTAAGATGCGCCAAATGCAAACATAGCTGGAAAGAACCTGCCCCGGATGTTGATACGCCCGTGGTTGATGAAGCAGAAGCCACCGGCCCGGATACAGAATCCCCCTCGGAATCTCCGGCGTCCAAAGACACCGAAAAGAAATCCGGCAAGGATAGCGCAGAAAACACCTCAGACGATACGGGCGAAGATGAATTTGCCATCAAACGCAATCGGCGTAAGAAACGGCCTCGCCCCATGCCCAAGGGGTCCAACCTGCCCGCGCTTCAAAACCATAAACATGGTAATATTCTCTGGGGCTGGTATGGTCTTGGTGCCTTTGTTGCCATCATCGTCAGCTGCTTCTTGCTTTTCCAAAGCACCATTAGTGAAATATGGACGCCTTCACAAAAATTATATCATGCTCTGGGCATGGACCAGAACGGCCATGGNCAAGACGANCATGATTCTGAGGANGAACAGGCCGACATTCCGTATGATGAGCAGTTTAAAATTAAAAATACCACCATCAACAAGACTCAAACCGGCAAGATGGTCACCTTAAAAGTTAAGGGCCATATTGCCAATCTTACCGACACAACACTGCCGCTTCCCCTGCTGAGAATTTCCCTCATCGATAGCCAAGGACAGGTCATTCGGGAATGGACCTTCAAAGCCTCTTCAGCAACCATTGCAAAGGGAGAGGATGTTTCCTTTGCAACGTCCCTGCCCAACCCGCCTCAGGATGCCACAAAGATCAGTGTCACTTTTGCTGAAAAACATTAAAATCCATAAGAAAGACGCCGTAAAGACAATATAAAGAATTGTCTGATATTCTGACTCTAAACCATATGTGGAGTTATAAGAATATGGCACATATTCTAATTGCAGAAGATGAAATGGCCGTGCGCATGTTTGTCAGCCGGGCNCTGGAACACCGGGGGCACAGCACCGTCGGCGTGGAAGACGGCGGCGCCGCCATAGATGCGATGTCAAAGGAGAGTTTTGACCTTCTACTTACCGATATTGTCATGCCGGTTATGGATGGCATTGCGCTGGCCCTCACCGTTTCTGCGGATCACCCGGACATGCCCATCCTGATGATGACCGGATATTCCCATGAACGCACCAGAGCCCATAACCTTGAATGTCTGATCCATGAGGTCATCAGCAAACCCTTCTCACTGGATGAGCTGTGCAATACCGTGGATGCGGTTTTGAAAAAAGATAGCTTCGAGCTAAAACGCGCCCACAACTAAAAATATAAGCCCTAATTCTGCTCAACAAGGTAAAATGAAACAAAAACTTCCCTGAACTGTCACAAGTGAAAACTATATAGAATTAACCATAATGGTGTTATAGTTGATCGTCTAATGACGGAATGAGATGAGTTTCAATGGGCCTGTATCATAGTGATAAACAACCTGTTCCGCTGGATGCCTGTCCGGCGNTGGTGCTNAATGCGGATTTNAAGCCGTTGAGCTATTTTCCNCTGTCGCTCTGGTCATGGCAGGATGTGATCAAGGCGGTTTACCTTGANCGGGTNATNGTCATTGAAGAATATGACAGAATGGTTCATTCAACCTCCGCAGAAATCAGACTGCCCAGTGTGATCTCCCTGAAAGACTATATTTCCCCCGGGGCCTATCCAAATTTCACCCGCTTCAACCTGTTTCTACGAGACCGTTTCACTTGCCAATATTGTGGTTTTATCGCNGGNAATGGCCGGGAANTGACTTTTGATCATGTGATCCCGCGACGGTTGGGCGGNAAAACAAGCTGGGAGAATATTACCGCGGCCTGTCCGGCCTGCAACCTGAAAAAAGGCGGCCGCACACCCCAAGGTGCCGGAATGCACCTCAGCACAAAACCCCATCGGCCGACGGTTTATGCCATACAGAATATCGGACGGTCCTATCCGCCCAATTATCTCCATGACAGCTGGCGGGATTTTTTATATTGGGATAGCGAACTTGATAAGTAAGCTATAGCCGTTCGGCAATCTTGATCACTGTTTTACAGCCAAACTGGATCAACCCGGACAGCAATCCATACCCCGGAGCCTCATGAGCGCCGTTGGCCACGGCGGTTTCCCGATGTTCGACTTCTTCTTGACGGAATTTTTCCAGCTCATCNGCAAGGGCCGTTTCATCCGCCCCCAACTGTTCAATCTGCGCTGCATAATGTTCATCAATGACGGTTTCAACAGCCTCGGTACAGACCATNGCCGCCTTTGTCCCCAACAAAGCTGTCCCGGCGCCCAGCGCGAAACCCGCCACATGCCAAAAGGGCGTCAATAATGAAGGCCGCGCCCCCCTCTCCCGGATTAATTCACTGAACCGTTCCAGATGGACGTCTTCCTGTTCTTTCATATGTTTTATGGTGTCGCTCATGGGGTGATGGTCCCCCATCACCGCCAATTGACCCTGATAAATACGCACCGCGCCATATTCACCCGCATGATCCACCCGCAAAAANCGGTCTATCATCCGNTCTTTCTTCAAGGCACCGGGAAAGGGCGGTTTTGACTCAGAGGGCTGTGTCATGGTTTTTCCTTAATTTATAAAGCAGCGCAAACATCACAAAACCGGCAACACCGAAAGAAATCAAAAAATTATATCCCGCCATGGAGATACCAAACATATCCCACGGAATTTCATCACACATAATAACCTTGGATTCCATCATGTTATCAAACAGGGATTCCATATCCGTTCCCTCTGACAATCCGGCGGCGGTACAGGTATCCGGCCCCTTCCACCATTTTTGCTCAACCCCGGCATGATAGCCCGACGCGACAATGCTCACATCAAGGGCCAGTGCCGTCGCCCAGCCGAATATACGCCCCACAAAAGGCCTGTACTGCCCCATAAGCAGTCCAGCCCCGGACAAGAGCGCTATGGCCATATGGGCATAGCGTTGGGGCCAACAGAGATCACAGGGTTCCATCCCGCCGATATATTGAAAGCCATAAGCCCCCGCCAGTAAAGACGTCGACATCAGAAAGGCCAGAAGCAAAGGATTGTTCCAGAAAAATCTGACCAGTGAGGCTATGGAGTTTCTCGTATCTGACATAATGTCCACGCTTGATTAGGAATTTTCATCAGGATACTGGTTGAGCAAAATAGATCAACTGGAAAGCGACATGATATGAAAAATATGAAAATCGCCTATATGTATTTCAGGGCCAGAAAACTGCCAAAAAGCAGGGCAAAGAACAGAAACGTCAACAGCCCCAGTCTTTTTTCAATGAAATCACGGATCGGTGTGCCATATTTCCGCAATAACGCCGCCACCAGAAAGAACCGCGCTGTCCGCGACACCGCACTGGCAATGATGAAGGTGGAGAGTGACATCTCGGTCATACCGCTGGCAATGGTAAAGACTTTGTAGGGCACCGGAGAAAATCCGGCCAAGCTGACAATCCATGCGCCCCATTCGTTATATTTCGCCTGAAACCAGAGAAACTTTTCCTGCATATGATAAAAATCGATGATCGGCTGCCCTACCGTCTCGAACAGCGCATAACCGATGTAATAACCGAAGAGACCCCCCAAAACAGAGGCTACAGAACAGACAAAAGCAATACGCCAGGCCCGCGTCGGAGCCGCCAGAACCATGGGAATCAACAGCACATCCGGTGGAATAGGAAAGAAAGAGCTTTCGGTAAAGGATAGAATTGCCAATATCCACAATGCCTTGGGATGCTCGGCTTTATCCAACGTCCANCCATAGAGGCGTTTTAACATTACTCTCTCACNCTGTTTTTCTTTTCCGTCCTGAGCTTGCCCGGTTTAATAAAAAATTTTCCGCGCGAAACAAGCGCCGATAATATGACAAGCGGATAAGTTGTCAACCATACTCACGGCCAAATGAATATATTTATATTTTTCCCCTGATGCGTGAAAGTCGAAGTAGGTCCCGGACATAGATCACCCTTAAATTTTAGGGCGAAAATTCAAGATATTTTTTTATAATGGAAAAAAGGAATAATTGAGTTGTCGGGAAATAATATATAGAATACGAAAATCATCTTAAAACGGCTCAAGTATTTTATTGATTTACACGTAGAGATATTTTTATGAAAAAAGTTATTTTCTTCACGGCTCTCCTTTTCTCAGCAAGTTTTTTGGCATCATGCGATCAGCCCTCCAAAGTTTCTGATACAAAAGAGGACGTAAAAAAATCAACCATAGATACATCCTCCCCACCAGAAATAAAAACCGAAAATGTCAAACTTTATGCCTTGGAATGCGGGCGCATTGATATGCTTGATCTTGGTATTTTNGCCAGCAATAAAGCCTTTGACGGCCGCACACATAAAGCTGTTACCTCATGTTATTTAATTCGCCACCCCAAAGGTGATCTCCTATGGGATACCGGCTTACCCGATAGTTTAAATGACACCAANGGCGGAATCACAAATGGGCCATTTCATATCAGTGTTCCGATCACCCTTGAAAGTCAATTAGCAATCTTGGGACTTAAGGCGGATGATATTGAATTTCTGTCGCTTTCCCATACCCATTTTGATCATGCGGGAAATGCGGGGCGTTATGCATCGGCAAACTTCGTTGTTCATGCGGCCGAGCTTGACCATATGTTCAGTGAAAAAGCCCGCGCACAGACACCAATTTTCGCGAGCTATAGCGCATTGGAAAATGCGCAACAAACCATCTTTACGGGTGAGCATGATGTCTTTGGGGATGGCAGCGTCAAAATTATTGAAGCACAGGGACNTACACCGGGGCATACGATATTAAAATTGGAGCTTAAAAATTCTGGCACCATTCTTTTAACCGGAGATTTATACCATTTAAATGAGTCACGTAAGCTGCGTACTGTTCCGGTTTTTAATACGGATGAGGCCGAAACTTTGCGCTCAATGGATAAATTTGAGGCCTTGGCAAAGGAAACCAACGCCAGAGTCATTATCCAGCATTCCATACAGGATTTCGAAGAGCTGCCAAAACTCCCCCTTTATTTGGACTAAGAGTTCATTGCTCGTGAAGCCAAGATTTAACAGGCGGTATGCCTGAGAGGTATACCGCAGGCCCTGTCAGGCCACCTTTAGAATTAATAATCAACATCCTCCTACGTGATTCAATACATTAATTTATTAATTAATTAATGTTGACGAACATATCGAATAATGCTATCTAACCCCCAAATATAATCAAAATAAATTTGAACATAAATAGGGAGAGTAATGATGAATAATCGCGCTTGGAGGGTTAACGAATTCTTTAAAACAGGGGGCCATTCATCCACTTTCACGCCATTTGATCTCGTGATTATTTTTTTTCACGACTGTAACGCGGCAATAATAAAAATACGTATATTTCTTCTTCTGTCCATCTTCACCTGCCTTGCCGCATGTTCAGTGCCCTCCCCTAATTCGAAAACCGTTCCAACAGTACGTTTGGATACGGGTCTCGTGCAAGGTGAAGAGAAAGATTCCCTTTTGATCTATCGGGGCATTCCTTATGCNGCGGCTCCCATCGNTGATCTGCGCTGGCAACCTCCACAAGCCGTCAAAATCTGGTCTGGCATCCGCAAGACCACAAAATTCGGTGCCGCCTGTGTCCAACCGCATGTCAGTGACGCCCCATGGGCGCAAGTGGGGCCGCAAAGTGAGAACTGTTTATTCCTAAATATTTGGCAACCAAAATCAACCGGCACGCCACTGCCCGTCATGGTCTTTATTCATGGTGGTTCTTTGCGTGCAGGTGCCGCGGGCGTCCCCCTTTATGATGGCACTAAACTCGCGGAAAGAGGCACCGTCATCGTTACGATCAACTACCGCCTCAGCCGACTAGGCTATTTTGCCCACCCCGCCCTAACGGTAGATGATACTGACGCGCTTACTGGCAACTATGGCATGATGGATCAGATCGCNGCTCTTAAATGGGTTCAGCGTAATATCAATGTTTTTAATGGCGATCCAAAGAATGTTACAATTTTCGGTGAATCCGCTGGTGCAGTGTCCGTCCAAGCCTTGATGGCTTCACCGATAACAAACGGCCTTTTTGCGAAGGCTATTTCGCAATCAGGGGGCGGTTATTTTTACGCGCGCCCTCTACAGGCGGCGAAAGCTATCAGTAATCTATGGGCGAACAAACAAGGCTTGCCAAACGCGACAGCAGAGCAACTCCGGGCACTTCCTGCTGACCAAATTGCCACAGCCAACGATCTTATTGGCCTCATGACAGATGGTCGTCTTCTTTTAGGCAGTCCTATCAAATCTTTTTTATCAAAAAGCCAAGCAAAAGTCCCCTTTATCATAGGCGGAAATTCTTATGAGGCGAGCCTTAAGGCACTGAACCAAGACCTCGTAAAGATAGTTGTCGGAAAATCATACTCAAAATTATTGAAAGGCTATCAAAATATTAAAGGGTCCCGCATATCAGCGGAGCAGCTGCTGGTCACGCAAGCTATTGCCATTCAACCTTCAAGGCATCTCGCGGAACAACAAGCCAAGATTGGCCAACCCAGCTACGTATATTATTTTGAGCAACAGCCCGCGAGCGAACGCAAACTATTGCCCGGGGCGGTTCATGGCGGAGAATTAAGTTACATTTTTGGCACACGTCTAAATGCTGAAATATGGGATGAGGAAGACGAACGGGTCTCACAACTCATGGGAGATTATTGGGTTCAATTTGCAAAGACGGGAAATCCTAATGGCCCTAAAATGCCAAACTGGGCGCCAGTAACGCCGTCCAGTTCTCGCATTTTGGACATTGACGGAGCAGCAGCATTTATGAGAAACGCCACACCGCTTGAAGACGCCACATTTAAAGCAGGTGTCATCACCGTAGAAAAATTTTGGGGCATAAAAAATAGAAATATGCCTATTTTTCCGCTCCTTATCCTTGAAAAGTGAGCGTTACATT
>JAESPY010000028.1 GCA_016765435.1 Emcibacter sp. | reverse complement strand
ACCAACGGAATTTTTATTTTTGCTCTATCGGGGGCGGAACGGCCTGACCATCCCCCAAAGGGCTTCCAAATCATTTTGGCATGATATTCATCGAAAATAGAGAACATATTCTTTGAGGCCAGATAGCAATATGGGCTTCTGAAATTGAAAAATACATTAATCTCTACCGGTACTAGGGGATGGTTTCCCATTCTCATTCCTAACTAAAATAGCGTCTTGAAAAAAATGCCGGAGGCGGGAAGCCCCAACCCCCGGCAAGTGCAAAGGAACTTTATTTTCCTGTTACGCGCAAATTCTGAACGGTGAATTTTTTGCGTGGGCTTAAGGCACTGTCAATCTGACCTTTAAACTGGCCTGTTGTACAATGCGCGCCCTGAACATCCAGCATCATGAACGCATCATCGATGGATACGCCGGAGCCTTTGTTCTTTGGCAGATGGAAATCAGGGTGAGCCTGACCAATGATGAAGGTTTTCCACAATTCACCCTTACGGTCATAAATCACTGTACGAGGAAGTGTGAAAGTTTCCGCATCAACATAATGGACACGCTTGCTGATCGGATGGTTCGGATCAACTGGTGTGGATTCCAGAATATAAACCTTGCGCAGTTGCCAATCGATGTTGGGGAAACAACCACCCTTGCCACCAAATTCCACGAACTGATAACCATCAGACATTTTATGGTCTTCGGTCAGTTTCTGGTCATTATGCTTATAGAAAGGCAGCATGACATTCTTGGTGCCTTTATAGGCCCAGGACATATCGGAAATACGGCCATTATAGCCTTCGAAATCCTCAATCATCAAATCCGCGCCCAAAAAGCTGTCGGTGATCTGACCTGTGGACAGCCGCCGCACGCGACGCTGAAATCCAAGGTAAAGCCAAGCATTATCCCGTTTTAGGTCATCTTCATACCGATGGATCAAAAGCTGGGTATTTTTCACATCAAAGGGCTCAAGAACCTGCACATAAATGCCCCGGAACAAATTACCCGGATTGCGCGGCAGGTCTGGTTTTGGATCATCATTAACCCGATGTTTCAGATTCAGGAAATGAAAGTTGAATTTCAACGTTCTTTCCAGCTTGCCTGAATTCAGATCACGGAACTTCCAATAAAAAGGATAAACCGCACCATTGTCGCCCCAGTTGTAACCATATTTAAAGTTCCAAGCCAGCTTCTCTCCGGCTTTGGGATCATTCATATCCGGTGCTTCCGGGAAAGGACGCCCTGTGATAAATCCTGAGATATCACCGGTTGCCTCACCAAGAGTGGCCGTGTTCAAATTGGTTCTTGTCGCTTCGATATAAGATTTATTAAGCTCAAAAGCCATGGTGTCCGTGACAGACATTTCTGTCCAGCCATCTTTAATAAACTGGTACATACCTTCGTCCAGAATATCCTTGAACTGCTCCACGTTGGATTGATTAATGGTCATGCCACTCTTCAGTCCAGCATGGGTCGGGACACTGTCCTTATAGGGGTAGAATGAATTTTCCACATCCTTCAGATCGGCGGCGGAGGCTGAAACCAGCCCCAACCCCAAAATGGCCCCTGTTATCATACTCGTTATTTGTTTTTTCATCATATATTCCTTCGTTAAAGAAATTTAATTTACTTAAAAATTCACAAGCGCGGTTTAGAAACGATAGCGCAGCGTGATCTGGATTTCGTCTTCCTTGCTCGCCATGCCAATCGGGCCGGAACGGAAACGTCCCAAAGGCTCAAACCCGGAAAGGCCAACAGAACCTGCCTGCAAAGCATCCGCATGGAATGGTGTCGCCGTGAAGGGACCCCATGGGTTACAAGACCGACAATCATCAAATTTACGCGTACCTTTACCAAATTTGAAGTTGGCCGCGACCACCAGACGCCAGCTGTCATCAATCAACCAATCAATGGAAGGCGAAATAACCGCCGTGCCGCCATTGAAGTCATAAGCTGCAAGCACTTGAGGACTCAGACGGTTTTGCATGTACCAACCCTTCATAAGGAAGGTCATGGTCCAGCTGTCTTTCCAATCCGGGATACCGGCTTTGCCAAATCCTGGAATACCAGCAAGAGACGCAGGCGTTTCTTCCAGTTCATGGTTCAGGATATGCTGACCGAACAATTGTGCGGAAAACAGGAAGGCTTTATTTCTATTCAGGAAGGGAATGAATGTATCCCGGTCCCAACCGATAACATACCGAAACACATCAGATTCAGAATAGAGTTCTGGCCGCAATGTATTGGAGAATTCCTCACCCGTGGTATAGGCCGCTTCCACACGGAACACAGATTTAATGGCATCCACATAGAAATCTACGGAACTGCCGAACAGATGAATTCTCGGGAATTCAATGTCGAAAGCAATCAGATAAGGCCATTGCTCAACTTCACCTGTGAAGTTGTTCAAAGCTGCAGGTCCGACACTACCACCATGTAATGAAGGAAGCTGGCTGAGATAAGTCAGATAGTTAACAGAGAAGCCAAGACCGCCTTTGACGCCTTCAACTTTGAACCCGATCTGGGTATTACCAATGCTCCATTCCGGCATATTGGCTCCGCGGATACCAATGGAACCCGGTGCGAAATCAGTCGCTGCTAGACCCGTCGTACCCGGTACAGGAAGTCCGGCAAAATTGGCAACCGTACAGCCATTATCCCAACAGTTTTTCATGCCACGGAAGAAACCACCCGCGCCAAGAATTTGGTAAGGCGTGCCGCCCTGCCCCAATGAATTTGGCCGAAACTTGTCAAAATTCCATACCAGATTGAAGTTCAGGTCATCAAAACTGCCAACACCGCCCATGCGGTATTCCATATTCAAAATCCACTGAGGAATACGAATATCTTCCAGTTCGTCATAAATATTCTGACGGGAGTAATCCACTGGATTGATCACATCCAGAACCCGGAACAGATCAGTACGGCCCCACACAACTTGCTGACGGCCAAGGCGGATATTCAGCTCATGACCATTGGAAAAAGGGATGCTGCCATCNATATANGCTTCACGCAGAAAATCCATNCGGCTGTTAAANTCCGGNAANCGCAGATTGTCCGTATCAAAATCCAGATAACCNGCGATACAACCNCGTGAATCNACATCACAGGGGCGCACGGGAACGCCAAAGGCAACNCCGCCCTCATTGNTAGNGTGAGCATCACTGCCCAGAACAATCAANCCACTGTTGGGATTAACGGTCGTATTAANACCNAAGAATGCNGTGCCTGTGGACACAATTCCAGNCGCCATGAGGAACTTCCCCAGGACCGCCAGAGAANGTNCTTTGCANATTAATCGCACCACCNGCATCACGGCCATAATCNCTNTTATTCAGATCATAGACACCNTCATATGATCCCCGAAAAGTGACATTGAAAGAAAGCTCTGAAAACAGNCTTCCGGTGTTAAACTGCTTTGAGAGTTCAAGCTGAACCGTATTGCGGAATTTCACCAGTCCCACATCTTTACGNAGATANGTGGCATTTTCGATAAAGCCATTCCATTCAAATGTCCCGTCAGCAGAAACCTTGGCCTGAGCCCCNGNNACTGCGGTCATGGAAAGNGCCGCTGCCATNGAAANCACNGCNGCCTTTGTCCCAAGTTTTTGTCGTTTTATTTTAGTCATATAGTCCTCCCGTTTTTGTTTAAGAAACGTCTAGTTACCCCGGAATAGGGTCATTAAGCCGCCGATTTTGCGGTGTGCTTTTCTTCGATCACACCGTCAACAACTTCAATGTCAGTANTAAATTTTGGTTTAAAGATCGTGATCCAGCTCGGNACGACGAACAAGGACGCCACCATGTTAAAGACNAGCATCACGACCAAGAGAAGCGCCGCNTCAGACTGNAACCGCAAGTCNGACAAGAATACCCACATAACCACNCCAAGGATCAANGCCCCGGCCGTAACACAAACCGCAAGTCCCGTGGTACTGATNGCGCGGATCACCGCTTCCTGAAGCGAATNTGTTTTNANNATTTCTTCNCGGATACGGTCCATTATGTANATGGAATAATCGATACCAACCCCGATCCCGACCGCAATGATCGGCACNGTATTCACGTTAATACCNATCTTCATATAGCCCATNTAGCCATAGCTGAGGATGGTCGCAAANGACATGGCCANAAACATCAGCCANCCCGCATGAAGCGATCCGTAAAAGAANGTCACAAACANGAAGATCAACACCAGAACAGACGGAACAACNATCGCATTGGTTTTAAAGACNGCCTCGTTAATGGCAGCGGTCACGCCNATGATNCCTCCGGCAAGNTGNAAACTCAANCCTTCTACCGCNTTGCCTTTATCACTGATCCAGCTTTTGAGCATATGGACAGCCCGGCGAATGGTTTCNCCCTGATGATCCTTGTAATAGAACACCATATTGGCATCGGTTTCTTCCGGATTNACGAATTCTTTCANGGCGCCNGGGATCGGGCTTGAGGCCATATAGGCAAACATCAATCCNCCGACATAATATTCATCATGAGGCACCTGCGCGTAACGCGGGTCATTATTNTGCAACAGACGGTTCACCTGTTTNACCAGATCCGGCAGGCCTTTNGCGCCNCCCAANTCCGGGTCNTTGAGCATATAATTCTGNAAATCCTCCAGTGCCTTGATNACTTCCGGTTTNTTCAGGCCACCCTTCTCTTCCGTACGGGCAATGATATAAAGTTCTTCAGANCCNGGAAANNTGGTGTTNATTGCCGTTGAGGACACGTTGTAATCATGNTCNGGGTACANCANAGGACTNCCCGGTTCCGCTTCCCCGATTTGAACCGACGTACTGANAAATCCGCCGATGACAAACAAGCCAACGGTGCCAATCAAAACCCGCCGCGCACTTTTTGGGTTGGCCACAAAAGCNCCAATCTTNGGCAAAAANCTTCTGATCCAGCCATGGCGGATTTCAGACCGCTTGGGNTGTGGNAAAACGGACAACANCATCGGCACCANAATCANAACATTCAAAATCACACATAAAGCCCACAGGGACGCATAATAAGACAGTTTCGTATTGATCGGAATCGACCCCAGTGANATCAANAACAGNCCNACCGCATCGGANATCACCCCTAATGANCCNGGCCGAAACANGCTGTCAAAGGTNGCCCGTGCCGCCTGTTTGCCATTACCGCATTTNACNAACTCATCATAATANCGTTCCACAAGCTGTATCCCATGGGACATNGCNCGCGCAGAAATCAGAAAGGGNATNACCAAAGTCANNGGNTCAAGNTTATACCCCAGCAAAGACAGGATACCGATCCCCCATATGGAAGATATGGCAATGCCCATCATGGGGATCAAAACGCCNTAAAGTCTTCTGAAATAAACCATCAGCAGAACGAACATAAAGACCANNGTAAACATGAAAATCTGAATGATNTGCTTGATATAGGTATAAACCCANCCCACAAGCATGGGCTGTCCGGTCACATGAATTTTTATGCCCGGCACNTGTTCTTTGGCCCGAAACGCNTGTATCTGATCAAAGGTCTTCTCATAATCCAGAGCGCCTTCATTCAATTGNCCTTTAATCAAAGCCGATTTCAAATCGGGAGAGACCATCAGGCCATAAACCCGTGGATTTGCCAGAACCGCATCGCGCATCTCCGCCATTTCCACCTCATTCAANATNGGCTTCTTGGTGGGATCATAATAGGGTTGAGATACAATGGAGCCTTGTTCCGATAACCATGTTTTCCGGGATGTCCGGTGGGTCAGGCTNGTGACCAAGTTATGATTGATGGCTGGCAAGCTATCNACCGCCTGTGTCAAACGATGGATCAGGGCGAGCACATCATTATTAAAAATAGTACCTTCTTCTACCTCAACCCCGACAACNACCACATTGGCCCCGCCAAAGGTATCGCGGATATCGTTATGAAGCTGGATATAGGGATGTTCCTGAGGCAACAGATCCGAAAAATCGGAATACATTTTAACACCGGGAATTTGCAGGGCAAAAAATATCGTAATTGCCAGAAGCAAACCCAAAATCAATTTGGGATAAGCAAAGATATGATCATCAATATCTTTCAGAAAATGGGTAAATTTCGACATTCAAACGTCCCTAAATACAAATATATTAATTTTGATCTTTTTATTCTTCTGACCGTAAACTCAGTTAAAGTTTTTCTGATCCAGCAACTTGATAAACCCGCTGCCACCTGCCACGATGAACGCCCCGTTCTCCATGGCCAGTGCCGCCCGCAAATAACCAAAGCCAAGATCGGCTTTCACTGGCTGCCAGCGATTGCCGGATAGCGTCAGGATCGTGCCCTGCTCCCCAATGGCATAGGTTTCCGTCCCCACGACAAACATGGTATAAATCGGTGCTTTGGTGCCCGTTTCCTGACGGATCCAATTCTGTCCACCATCCGATGTGTGGAAAATAATGCCCTGAAGCCCCCCGACCCATCCTTCTTCCGCTGTGATGAACAAAGACGCCATCGGATAAAACTCATTGGGGATCATATTGGCCGCTTCCCAGCTTTCGCCGCCATCTTTTGTCTTGTAAACGGAGCCGAATTCGCCGGTCACGACACCATTCTGGCCGTCCACAAACTGAATGCGGCTGAACATGGCATCTTCTGCAATGGATTTATCCGTCCAGCTTGCCCCGCCATCGCGGCTGTCCATAATCAACGTGAAACTGCCGACCACCCAAAGCGTGCCATTCTGATCACAGGTCAGGTCGAGCACTTCTTCCTCTGTTGTGATATCCTTTGATGTCCATGCCTCGCCATTGGCATCTGAAATCCAGACTTTCCTATCCGCATCCAACACAACAAAATGATTATCGGGACAAACGTCAACATCAATCAATGTGGGTAGCGAAACGGCGCTACTGCCCGACANAATCTGTCGCGTCCAGCTATTGCCCTTGTCTTTGGAGGTCAATAGAACGCCGCGATTACCAATCAACACAATCGCCTTGTCCGATTGGGCCATNGCCTGATAATGATCATAACGGGCGGAAGATTTCGTCTTTGTCGCTTCGACGCCAGACAGATCAAGCTTTGCCTCACATCCAGANACGAGCGCNATTACACCCATTAGAAAGCTGATAAAAACAACCCGGTTATTTCCGGAAAATCCAATTGACAATTTTATACTCCCAAGGTTTTTGTGACATGCCTGAATATTTTTGTTTTTTATTTCAGGTCGCGCAAAAAGTTTTAATTTCTCCGGTTCCCATATTTTTTAGACGACTCAACCAGAATGAAAAATATGATATGAAGCAAATAGTATACCGTCCAATACCAATTGAAGATTGACTCGATGCAATAAAGGTATGAAAATAGGGGCCTATTGATAAGGACCTTAAATACCTTTAGGGTATCAAGATAAGAATCCACATATAAAAGATATATAAAATGATCCCCCGCACCCTGACATATTTCATTGCCGTTGCCGAAGAAAAGAACATTGGCCGTGCGGCAATTCGCCTGAATATTTCCCAACCGCCCCTCACCCGGCAGGTCCAGAAGCTGGAAAATGAATTAGGCGTCTCCCTGTTCACCCGCACACCAAAGGGCGTGGAGCTCACCGAAGCCGGGGAATTATTTCTTGTGGAAGCGCGCAATATATGTTCGGTCATAGAACGGGCAACGGAACGGACCCANCGGGCNGGNAAAGGCAAGCTCGGACGATTAGACGTTGCCATATTCGGTTCCGGCATCCTGAATGATATNCCAAAGATATTGCTAACCTANAAGAATGCNTANCCCGATGTTAAGGTNGTCCTGCATACCATGGAAAAAGCNGAACAGATTGAGGCTTTNCGTCANCGGCGTATCAATGTGGGATTCAATCGGCTGCTGACCCCCCTGCCGGACATTTCATTTGAGCTCATCACCACAGAAAAACTTTACCTTGCCATCAATGAAAACCACCCCTACGCCCGCAAAGTTGTCATCCCGGCACAGGTTCTGGCGGAAAATCCTCTGGTTCTCTATCCCACGGGCACCCGGCCCAATTATATTGATAAGGTCATCACGATTTGTCACGATCTGGGATTTTCTCCGCAGGTGTCGCAAAAAGTCGGCGACGTCATCACGGCGGTGGCCCTTGTATCTAGTGGCTTTGGTGTATGTCTGGTGCCTGAATCCGCCATTTCCCTGAAACTTCCGGGCGTGGTCTATCGTTCAGTAAGTGGCTTGCCCGAAAATGCTACAATTGATTTGAGCTGTATTTACCGCGCCAATGATAAATCCGCCATTTTACAATCTTTTCTGGAAGTTTGCCGTACTTATAGAGCCGCCTACGGCAAAATAAAACCATCGTAAAACCCCGTGATTCGCGCTTTTAAATGACTCATATGGTAACATCACNCTTTATTTTGCCCTTTAAGATNATGAAATCATTAAATTATACATATTACCTCTTGCGAAGTCACATTATGCATGGGCTATACTGATGACAGAAATACCATAAAAAATATCGACCGGGGAAAATGTAACGATATTACCGGAAGGCTGATAATGAGCAAAAATTCTAATTCTCCGGGCCGGGCCTCTTTTGGTCAGCCAGAAGACCTCAACGACAAGATACAAATAATTCCCAGCCTGCCGGATTATCAAGATCTTGCCGAACGGTTGAAATTTTCTCCTCAGGACGGACGAATATGGCTGGATGACATCCGCATGATGATGTTACATGCGGGATCAATGGGCGCATTACGCTCTGAATTAATTGAATCTCNGGGCGTGAACAAAGCCCGCGCATTGCTAACCCGCATGGGATATGCCTCCGGCGCACAGGATGCGGAACTTGCCGTAAAATTACGGCCAAATGCCGATTNCTTCGATGTTTTTTCCGTTGGCCCCCAACTGCATTCTCTGGAAGGCATTGTTCGTGTCGAACCAGTACGCTTAGAAGCCGATGTGGCAAAGGGCCAGTTTTACGGCGAATTTCTCTGGCATGACAGCATTGAAGATGAAATTCACATCGAGAAATACGGCATCGGTACAGAACCCGTCTGCTGGATGCAAATCGGTTATGCCAGTGGCTATACCTCCGTTTTCATGGGACGTCCGATAATTTTTCAGGAAGTAGAATGCCGCGCCATGGGTCATGTCCATTGCCGTATTATCGGCAAACCCGTCGACCAATGGGATGATATTGAAGAAGACATGGCCTTTATGCAACCACAGGCCTTTGCCAATGCGGACACCATCCTGAAACCCCGCACACAGGCCGCGGCCCTTGAAAGCGAACAATATTCCGGGGCCAAAACTGAATTTCATTCCAAAATATCCACAACCATGGTCGGGGCCTCCGCCGCCTTTAACATCACCTGTCACATGCTGGACAAAGTGGCCCGGACAAATGCCACCGTTTTGTTTCTGGGTGAATCCGGTGTTGGCAAGGAAATGTTCGCCCGCACCCTGCATCAGATCAGTGACCGACAGGATGGCCCCTATGTGACCGTCAACTGTGCCGCGATCCCAGATAACTTGCTGGAATCTGAATTATTCGGCGTGGATAAGGTGGCCTATACCGGGGCCAGTGAGCCCCGCGCCGGACGGTTTGAACGCGCCGATACCGGGACTATATTTCTGGATGAAATTGGCACATTATCCCTCGCCGCACAGGGCAAACTGTTGCGAGTTCTTCAGGAACATCAGGTGGAACGCGTGGGGGGCAAGAAAACCATCGATATCGACATTCGCATCATCGCGGCATCCAATGTAAATTTAAAAGAAGAAGTCAACGCGGGTCGTTTCCGGGAAGATCTTTTTTTCCGGCTCAATGTCTTTCCTATTCATATTCCGCCCCTGCGGGAACGAAAAGCGGATATTCCTCTGCTGATCAATCATTTTCTGAAAAAATATAGCACCAATTACAAGAAAGGCATCACCGGATTCACCTCCCGCGCCATTAACGGATTTCTGAATTATGATTGGCCGGGCAATATCCGGGAACTGGAAAATCTTGTGGAACGGGGTGTTATTCTGGCCCCTCAGGACGGGGCCATTGATCTGTGCCATCTGTTCACCTTTGGCGAAGAAATCACCATCCCTATTCTTGGCATTAACAAAGATGGGGCGCTCGGTGAATCCCTTAATTCCATGGATAATGAAACCGACGGGACGTCACAACAGGTGGAGATCATTATCGACAGCCTGATTGAGCAGAATATCGGACTGGAAGCCCTTGAAAAAAGCCTAATTGAAACCGCTGTGGCAAAAGCCAAAGGCAACCTGTCTGCCGCCGCCCGTATGCTGGGCATCAGCAGGCCTCAACTGGCCTATAGGCTAAAGAAAAAATCTTGAATTGAAATTGGGGGCCACCAAAAGCGGCCCCCTTTTCAGATATTAGCCCAGTGCGTCATTGGACTCTTTATTGCACTCAACAGTCTGATAGAGTTTACTGCCGGATTTTTTGAATTTTTCGGCCATTTCCGCCATGCCATTATCGGCAAACTGCCGCACTTCCTGAGAAATTTTCATGGAGCAGAATTTCGGACCGCACATGGAACAGAAATGCGCTACCTTATGGGCCTCTTTCGGCATGGTCAGGTCATGATATTCCCGGGCTTTTTCCGGATCGAGAGACAGATTAAACTGATCCTCCCACCGGAAATCAAACCGCGCACGGGACAAGGCATCATCGCGCAATTGCGCCCCCGGATGTCCCTTTGCCAGATCGGCGGCATGGGCGGCAATTTTATAGGTAATCACCCCCACTTTCACATCATCCCGATCCGGCAGACCCAGATGTTCTTTCGGCGTCACATAACATAACATCGCACAGCCGAACCAGCCAATCATAGCCGCCCCGATGCCACTTGGGAAGAGGCTTACAGAAATCGCTGGGCGCATGACAAGGTTGTTCGCTCTACGCATGGTGTGAATTGTACGGGGT
>JAESPY010000027.1 GCA_016765435.1 Emcibacter sp. | reverse complement strand
GGTATCGTCGGTCGATTGTTTCAGCATTGACTTGGACACAAGAAAATGAGCTTGCGGCCCGTCACGTTGCCTATACAGAATTGGCAGAAATTATTCGTGCTAGGTTCCGAGACCCTAGCAAGGATTTGCGGGAGCTTTTTGCCCGCATGGCATTCAATGATGTGGTTTCCGTATCTATAGTCACTTGAAAGGCCGCCGAAATATCGCTGATCCAGCGGTTAAGCTGATCCATGGTGGTCACGGTTTCATAGTCGATCTCTTCCGGTGCGGCGGTGGCCGATGCCTGATAACTTGCCGATACGTCGGCGTCCATATGAGACAAGACCTTACCCTGAAGACTTCTGAAACCCTGTTCTTCCAGAAACGGCAATATGGTTTCCGGGTCAATGTCCTTAAGCCGCAGAGTCTCAATATCCGGCAAGTCCGGCACATCACATTTCAATGTCACCAATTCCCGGCTGATCCGTGCCATATCAGCATCGTCCCTAATTTTTTCTATAATATTAGGGCATTTACGAAGTCTTCTAAACTCCATCAGCTTGGCAGCGACTCCCAAACCTTCAGCGGTCATATGCTTCAATGTTTCGGTGTTAATTAGCTTATATTTTCCTTTATCATTTTTCTTTCCCCCCTTTAGGCCTAGCGTTTCAAAAAATGCAACTCCCGTTTCCTCCGCAGAGGTAATTTTAAATTTATGGCCAACCAGTGAATGTATATCATCCTCTAATTGTTGAAGTTCTTTCTTCACAAGAGTAATAACAATTTGGAGCGAAGCTTCATTCAAGTTTAATATTTCTTCCAAAGAAAATCTTGAAATCACTATAGAGGCCGTTTCCATTCCTACTCCCGGCACCCCCGGCACATTATCGGCTGCGTCGCCAGAAAGAGCCTGAACTTCGATCACTTTTTCCGGGCCAACCCCAAATTTCTCAAACACCTCATCCGGTCCGATACGCCGGTTCTTCATGCTGTCAAACATTTCGATCTTATCACCGACCAACTGCATCAAATCTTTGTCCGACGACACGATGGTCACGGTGAAGCCCTCGGCCTCCGCAAGACGGGCATAGGTAGCGATGATGTCATCGGCTTCAAAACCTGCCGCATCAATGGCCGGAATATTGAACGCCTTCACCGCCTCATGAATGATTGGGAATTGCGGCACCAGATCTTCGGGGGCGGCCGGGCGATGAGCTTTATACTCAGGATAGATATCATTGCGAAATGTTTTTCGCGCCCGGTCAAAAATACAGGCCAGATGGCTGGGCCGCGCATTGTCATCAAGGTCTTTCAGCAACTTAAACAGCATATTTGAAAAGCCCATCACCGCATTGATCGGCGTCCCGTCATGGCGGGTCATGGGCGGCAGAGCATGATAGGCGCGAAATATAAATCCCGACCCATCGATAAGATAAAGATGCTTGGCACTTGCGCTGAAGATAGAATCTGTCATAAGTTTACGACCTAAATATGGAAATCTAATGCCCACGGACCCGATAGACAAGGTATATTTATGACCGAACAACAATTAGCTCTGGAAATACGGGGTTTGGAAAAAATTTATGCTGGCAGCAAAAATGAGCCAGCAAAGCATGCTCTGAAAGGCATTGATCTATCCATTCGGCGCGGCAGCATATTCGGGCTGCTTGGCCCCAACGGCGCAGGCAAATCAACCACCATTAATATTCTGGCCGGACTGGTCCGAAAAACGGCGGGGACGGCTCGCGTCTGGGGCTTTGACATTGATGAACAGCCGCGCAATGCCAAGGCCAGCATCGGCATTGTGCCGCAGGAAATATATTTTGATGCTTTCTTTTCGCCCCGTGAGCTTCTGGAATTACAGGCCGGGTTTTACGGCATTCCTGCAGCTGATCGCCGGACCGATGAAATTCTGGACGCCATGAGTTTGCTGGATAAAGCCAACAGCTATACCCGGCATCTGTCCGGTGGCATGAAAAGACGGCTTCTGGTGGCCAAGGCCATGGTTCATAACCCGCCCATATTGGTACTGGATGAGCCAACCGCCGGAGTGGATGTGGAATTACGGCAGAATTTATGGACCTACGTTCGGAAATTAAATGATCTGGGCGTAACTATCGTGCTGACCACCCATTATCTGGAAGAAGCCGAAGAACTCTGTGACGAGATCGCCATCATCAATCACGGCGAGGTTGTCGCCTGTGACAGCACGGCAAATCTGCTGGGCCAACTGGATGAGAAGGTTATCATCATCCGGCCGACATCGCCCCTGTCCAATCTGCCGGATGCCTTAAGTAAGATTGGGGCCAGCCTGAACAAAGCGGGGGAAATCGTCGTCAATTTTAGCCCCAGCAAGATATCCATCGGCAAAATCCTGCAAGTCGTGCAGGCGGCCGATATTGAAATAACCGACCTGTCAACGCAGGAAAGTGACTTGGAGGATATCTTCCTGCAACTCACCTCCACACAAAAGAAATAGAGATAGCATGTCAGACTTCCACGATTTTGATGTTTTGGTGATTGGCAGCGGCGCGGCGGGCCTGTCCCTTGGCCTGAAAGTGGCGGACCATGCCAAAGTCGCCATCCTGTCCAAGAACAAACTACATCAGGGCAGCACATCCTGGGCGCAGGGCGGTATCGCGGCGGTTCTCGACAACCGGGACACCACGGAGTCTCACATTGAAGACACCATGATCTCGGGCGCGGGTCTCTGTCACCGGGATGCGGTTACTCATGTGGTGGAAAATGGCCGCACCGCCATTGACTGGCTGGTGAAACAAGGCGTAAATTTCACCAAAGATACGGACATCAATAAAGATATCTTTGTCGATGGCGATTATCATCTGACCAAAGAAGGCGGCCATTCTTTTCGCCGAGTGGTCCATGCCACCGATGCTACGGGAAAAGCCGTGCAAATCTCATTGGAAAATCAGGCCCGGAGCCACCCCAACATCACCCTGTTTGAAAATCATATGACCGTTGACTTGATCGGCGATCAAAACCCGGACCCGGACCTCCGCCGTTGTGTCGGGGCCTATGTCTTTGACAGAAAAAATAACAGGATTGATGTTTTCCGCGCCAAAACCACGGTGCTCGCTACTGGCGGCGCAAGCCGGGTGTATCTTTATACCTCGAACCCGGACGGTTCAACGGGGGATGGCATTGCCATGGCCTGGCGGTTTGGCTGTCGGGTCGCCAATATGGAATTCAACCAGTTCCACCCCACCTGTCTCTTTCACCCGGAAACCAGAACCTTTCTGTTGACCGAAGCCCTGCGCGGCGAAGGGGCTTACCTGCGCCTGCCGAACGGTGAACGTTTCATGGCCCGTTTTGATGANCGGCTGGAATTGGCCCCNCGGGATATTGTCGCCCGCGCCATTGACCATGAAATGAAACGGCTGGGCATTGACTGTGTCTATCTGGATATTTCCCACAAGGATGACNNTTTNATCCGGGAACATTTCCCNACCATATATAAACGTTGCCTGAAACTGGGNTATGACTTNACCCAGCANCCNATCCCCGTGGTCCCNGCNGCCCATTANACNTGTGGCGGNGTNATGACCAACAAGGCCGGGCGCACCGATGTGGGCAATCTGTATGCCATTGGCGAAGTGGCCCATACCGGCCTTCACGGGGCCAACAGAATGGCCAGCAATTCACTTTTGGAATGTCTGGTCTATGCCGATGAGGCGGCGCGGGAAATTCTATCCCTGCTGCCACAGGAAAGCTTGTTTNATAACATCCGGCCCTGGGATGAAAGCCGGGTCATGGACAGTGACGAAGATGTGGTCGTCTCCCATAACTGGAATGAATTACGTCATTTCATGTGGGATTATGTCGGCATTGTCCGCACCACACGGCGGCTGGAACGGGCGGCGCGACGGGCCGATATGCTGGCCGGGGAAATCCGTGAATATTACAGCCATTTCCGGGTGACGCCCGATCTGCTGGAACTGCGCAATCTGGTGGCGGTGGCGGATTTGATTATCCGCTCTGCGCTGCTGCGAACCGAAAGCCGGGGCTTGCATTATATGCTGGATTACCCGGAAACCGACCCCACGATGGAGGGCCGGGACACAATCCTGAAACCACCCAGACGGCCTTTAGCAAAATAATNGAGCGTAAAATAATAGGGGGCAAAGTGACCGGAGGTAAAACAACGGACTTTATCGGATAAGCTTGATCAGCGCCTTGTCGAAATAACGGAGCAAGCGGTCAATATCATGGCCCCGCTTCACTATCTTGCCCTGAGCNGAGGNAATGCNATAGGCNCCCTGCTTGNTGGCCCGNTTCGGCGTTTTNATNATCTGATATAAGGGGCGGTCATGGGAATGGCGATAGACGGAAAATATGGCATCCTCCCGCCCGCTGTCGATGGCATAGTCTTTCCAATGGCCCGATGCGACCATTTTACCATATAGATTTAAAATGGTTTCAAATTCTTTGCGGTTGAAAAAGACCGATTCCGCCTTGCTCAAAGATGTCGTTCTTTGGGCCGTAAAGTTAATTATCGTCGCTTTTTTATCTGTCATCTGTCCTGATCATAACCTGAAAAACACGCCTTTTTCAAGGAGGATTGATAATCTGCCACAATATTGCCTTATTTTCCTCTCACTTCCGCCGCAATCTGACATTACNATCTGTAGTTGCTAAATCCCCTTGGCCAGCTACTGGAAACGACATATACACCCTCTTCACCCCGTATATTTCTGGNAGCTGGCTATTTTTTTCCTCTTCTGATAGAATATTTTGCTATCTGATTTTTCAAAAAGAGGATCCCCCCATGAAATTATACGAACTCGTCGGCAAAGATAAAACGCAAGGATTCAGCCCCTATGTCTGGCGGACACGTATGGCCTTGGCCCATAAGGGTCTGGAGGTGGAAATGATGCCTTTACATTTCACGGAAATTTCACAATGTGCCGGAGGGATTTCCAAAACGGTGCCCATTCTGGAACATAACGGAGAATATATTCCCGATAGTTGGGACATTGCCTGCTATCTGGAAGAAAATTTCCCCGACAAACCATCGCTTTTTGGTGGGGAATCCGGAAAATCCTANGCCAATTTCTTTAATTCCACNAGCTTCTACCATCTTGTCATCCCGCTTTTTCAAACGCTGGCCTATGACATATTTGAAACCCTTGATGAAAAAGACAAAGATTATTTCCGCACTTCACGAGAAGCGCGGCTGGGCAAAAGTCTGGAAGAAACCCATGAAAATCGGGATAAATCCCTCGCCACTTTCCGGAAACAGCTCTGGCCCTATGCCACGACCCTGAAATCTCAAGATTTCTTTAATGGCGACAGCCCGGCTTATGTGGATTATATCATGTATGGCCTGTTCCAATGGGCCAAGGGCGTAAGTTCTCTGGAAATTCTTGCCACCGATGATCCGCACCGCGCCTGGTGCGACCGGATGGATGATCTTTTTAACGGTCTGGGCAAAGTCATTCAGGCCAGAAGCTGAGCGTTTTTCTGTATCTTTAATGCCCCTGTCCCCTTGAATTTTACAGCCTGCGTTCCATATCTGATCTAATCATAGCGCAGGATGTAAAAAAACATGACAACAGATACACAGACAAACCCCGACAATATTGAAAAACANGGCTTTCAGGCAGAAGTCTCCAAACTTCTACATATGATGGTCCATTCGGTCTATTCCGAGCGGGAAATATTCCTGCGGGAATTGATCTCNAATGCCTCGGATGCCTGCGACAANCTGCGCTATNAAGCCCTGACCAAACCGGAATTGATCAGCGATGATACAGAATTCAGGGTCACTATCACCCTCGATGAAGAAAAAAAGACCCTGACCCTGTCCGATAACGGCATTGGCATGGACCATGACGATTTGATTTCCCATCTAGGTACAATCGCCCGTTCCGGCACATCATCCTTCATGGATAAAATGTCCGGCGACGATACAAAAGACGTCAATATGATCGGCCAGTTCGGCGTTGGTTTTTATTCGGTCTTTATGGTGTCCGACAATATTACCGTAGTCAGCCGCAAAGCCGGGGACGATAAAAGCTGGACATGGCAGTCCGACGGCATCGGCGAATATACTATCGCGCCAGCAAATAAAGCAAGCCGTGGCACGGAAATTACATTGCATATCAAAGACGATGCCTCAGAGTTTCTGGAAGAATTCCGCATCCGGTCGATCATCAAAACCTATTCTGATCATATCTCCATCCCGATCACCCTTACTCTAACCAAGGACGGGGAAGAAAAATCGGAAAAAATCAACGAAGGCACCGCCCTGTGGGTGCGGCCCAAGTCTGAAATTACCGAAGAACAATATAAAGAATTTTATCATCATGTAGGTCATGCCACGGATGACCCGTGGATGACGCTGCATTATAGAGCCGAAGGGGTGATCGAATATTCGGTCCTGATGTATATCCCCAGCCAGCCGCCTATGGATTTATTTGATCCAGCGCGCAAAACCCGCACCAAGCTTTATGTTAAACGGATTTTCATCACCGATGACTGTGAAGACCTGATCCCAAGCTACCTGCGGTTCATGCGCGGCATTGTCGACAGCGAAGACCTGCCCCTGAATCTCAGCCGGGAAATGTTGCAGAACAACCCGGTCCTGAACAAGATCAAGACCGCCGTCACCAAGAGAATCCTGTCCGAACTGGAAAAGAAAGCCAAAAAGGACGCCGATGCCTATGCCGTTTTCTGGAAAGCTTTCGGTCCGGTTCTGAAAGAAGGCATCTACGAAGATTTCTCCCGCCGGGATCAACTTCTGAAACTGGCCCGCTTTGAAAGCACCGAAACAGACAGCCTGCAAAGTCTGGATGATTATGTCGGCCGCATGAAAGAAGGTCAGGACAACATATATTACATCACCGGCGACAACCCGGAAGTGGCCCGCCGTTCGCCTCAACTGGAAGGCTTTAAAGCCAAAGGCATCGAAGTGCTTTTCCTTACCGATGCTGTCGATGATTTCTGGTTACAGATGGTGCCGGAATATGAGGGTAAGAAATTCCAGTCCGTCACCCGTGGCACCGCCGATCTGGACGATAAAAAAGACGATGATGACAAGGACGAGAAAGAAAAAACACCAGAGATGGAAGCTCTGATCGGCCTGTTAAAAACAAATCTGGAAGGATCGGTCAAAGATGTCCGCATCTCCAGCCGCCTGACCGACAGCCCGGTGTGCCTTGTGGCCGATGACGGTGATATGGACATTCACCTGCAACGTATCCTGCAACAGCATCAACAATTGGACCAGACCACATTGCGGGTGTTGGAAATCAATGAGGACCATGCCCTGATCAAAGCCATCGGGGCCGCCACCGTCAAAGAAGGCTCCATTGACAGCCTGAAGGATGCCTCCAGACTATTATTGGATCAGGCCCGAATAATGGAAGGCCAAATGCCCGAAGACGCCCCCGAATTTGCCCGGCGACTTTCCGCGATTATGATGGGGGGCTTGAAATAAGCCTTTAATTCTGGAGCTTCGCCGCCGCGATGATCGGGCCGGTCTCGTTGGCCTGCAATAACAGCGCGTAGGCATCCGACTGCCCAT
>JAESPY010000026.1 GCA_016765435.1 Emcibacter sp. | reverse complement strand
CGCAGATAATCCCATGCCCAGCTTATGATTCTGAGCGTTAAGACTTTCATAGAGCGCATCCGGCAGTTCCCCCTCAATCAAATCATTCTCAGCATAGAGCATGATAAGTCGCGCCATCGCAGGATTTGTCTCTGCCCATTTGATCAAAGCCATAATGGCGTCATGGCTTTCGCCTTGATGAAGATAGGGCAGGACTTCATCCGTCATAGCAGACAGGGCATGTAACCATGCGGTTGCCAGAAGAACCGTGCGGGATTTGAAACGGTGATAGATGGAGCCTGTGGGGGCACCGGCATTCTCTGCGATGGCGGCCATAGTCGCCGCCGTTGGACCACCAAGCGCAATGAGCTCAATTGTCGAAAGAATGAATGTCTCATTATTAAATTCTGCTTTTCTAACCATCAATTAAAATAATAATTCTAGAATAATAAGTCAAATATAATATTTAGCCAATATTGATAAGAATAAATACCGGAATGGAGGGGAAATATATTTACCTATTGATAGGAATACAATAAATGTTACTATCATAAATAATTTATTAAAATAAATATTTGGGATATAGTGAAATGTTGTTTGTTAAATCTAAATTGGCTTTATGCGCAATGATTTTAGGGGTCTTGAGCGGTTGTGGCAATGATGACGGCGGTAATAATCTTAAAGTAGAGCAATATGACACTATTATTCGGGGCGGTACTCTATATGACGGTCGTGGTGGGAACGGCGTGGTTGGTGATGTGGCCATTAATGATGACCTGATTGTCGCTGTTGGCGACCTTGGTTCCGCAACGGGGGCGATGGAAATTGATGCGGGGGGGCTTGCTGTGGCTCCGGGTTTTATCAATATGATGAGCTGGGGACCTAACAGCCTTATAATAGATGGCCGGGGGCTGAGTGATATCAAGCAGGGTGTCACATTGGAAATATTTGGGGAGGGCGTGTCATGGGGGCCTTTAAACNCCACCATGAAAGAAAATTTTCTTGAGGGCTTTGGCGAAGGCATCATAAAGCCTGAATGGACAACTTTGGGCGAATATCTGGAGTATCTGGAAAAGAAGGGCGTCTCGCCGAATATCGCATCATTTGTCGGGGCCGCGACTTTGCGGATGCATGAAATCGGGTTTCAGAACCGTAAGGCGACGGCAGAGGAATTGGACCGTATGAAGGAATTAATGCGGGCGGCCNTGCGNGAAGGGGCGTTGGGGCTGGCGTCTTCGTTGATTTATCCGCCGGGTAGCTTTGCCGATACTCATGAATTGATCGAATTGTCAAAAGCCGCTGCTGAATATGGTGGCATCTACGCGTCCCATATGCGCGATGAGGCCGATGGCATATTCGAAGCCTTGGAGGAATTGATCACCATTGCCCGTACAGCGAAAATCCCCGCTGAGATTTATCATCTGAAATTGGCCAGCCCAAATGTATGGGGCCGTTATGATGAATTGATTGCAAAGATCGAAGCGGCACAGGCTGAGGGACTTAAAATTACGGCTGATATTTACACATATCCCGCAGGGTCAACGGGGCTTGATTCCGTCTTNCCAGCATGGGTNAGAGAAGGCGAAAGGGCAGATTGGATCAAACGGTTACAAGACCCAGAGGCCAGAGTAAGAATAATCAAGGAAATGAATGAGACCAGTACGGACTGGGAAAATATGTTTTTGAATGCCACAGCAGAAGGCATATTGCTGGTGGGGTTTAACAATAAGGATTTGGATAAATACATCGGCAAATCATTGGCGGATGTGGCGGCGAGTAGAGGGGTTGGCCCTGAAGTCGCAGCAATGGACTTGTTTATTGAGGACGGTGGCCGTATTGAAGCGGTTTACTTCACCCAGTCAGAAGATGTGGTTCGTAAATTAACCGCTGTTCCTTGGGTGAGCTTTAATTCGGATGCGCCCGCATTGGCCGCCGAAGGGGTGTTTCTTGAGGACAGCACTCATCCTCGGACATATGGATCTTTTGCCCGTCTTCTTGGTAAATATGTCAGGGAAGAAAAAACAATGCCACTGGGCGAGGCTATTCGCAAGCTGGCGGCATTGCCAGCGGATAATCTGTCGTTGAAAGGCCGGGGTTATTTAAAGCCCGGATATTTTGCTGATATTGNCATATTTAATCCTGATACCATTCAGGACCATGCCACGTTTGAAAAACCTCATCAATATGCGACCGGGATGAAGCATGTGTTTGTCAACGGCAAGATGGTTTTAAAAGATGGTGAGGCCACGGGGGCGACACCGGGGCGTTTTGTTCATGGCCCCGGCTGGAAAAAACCCTGAACGGGTTTTAGGGCAGTATTATTATGGGTTTTTATCGCTGCTGTCGCGAAATTGTTCGTGATGTCGAATGACTTCGGTGATGATGAAATGAAGAAATTTTTCAGAGAAATCCGGGTCCAGTTTGGCCTCTTCGGATAAAGACCGCAAGCGGTCTATCTGTTTCTTCTCGCGGCTTTTATCGGCGGGGGGCAGGTCGTATTTTGCCTTGAATTCCCCNACATATTTGGTNATTTTAAAGCGTTCGGCCAGCATNTGAATAAGGGCTGCATCAATATTGTCGATGCTGTCCCGATAGGATGACAGGATTTCATTTTGCTGATCTTTGTCTGGGNTGTNTTGGTCGGTCAATGGTTTTCCTGATGATGTTGTTTNTTATGGTTTAGAGGATTTCTTTCAGACGGACTGAAAACAACTGGTTTAACACGCGCTGCTTCTGAATCAATAGTATCAGAACTGGGGTCAAAACCGCAATTTCAAACCAGAAAAAATAAATCGGCTGTCCGACAATGCAGGCGATAAAAATGGCAATGGTCCGGTAATTGGCACACATCAGGGACCAGCTATTGACGCCGGGNGCNAAAATTTCCCGGTATAAGGCTCTGATATCNTCNGTTTNGTCGGGATGNTTTTTCAAAGCTTCTCTTANAGTTTGGCGGAAGCTGCCNTGAATGCCCGATGACATCCGCTGCATTCTGACATATCCGATATGAAGCTGGCTCATTATGAAGGATAAAAAACCTTTGCCTTCAAGATCGGCGATCATCTGTTTTATTTCTGGCAGGCCTGCTGACTGTTTGCCATGCCCCCAGTAATCATATTCNCCGCGCTGTAATTCATANGCACTNGATTGTATGGCATGGAAAGCCCCCGCAGANAGNACAATGGCCCAGACATGGGGCGTCCCCATTGANGAGAGCATNANGCCAATGCCCACATAGGCGCTGATAAAGGNGACATAGTCACAGACCCCATCCAAAATCTTGCCAATNTCCGAATAGCTTTTGGTCAGNCGGGCCAACTGNCCATCGGCCCCATCCATNATATGCCACAGNATCATGGCNANAAACCCGGCAATTGCCATATAGGGNTTNTGGTAATGATAATAGCATACNCCNCCCANAATTCCGAACATCATCCCGGTTAGNGANACCATATTTGGGGTGATATTNCGGGCGGCGAATTTTGGGACCAACCAGCTACTGATGGGANGAATGAANTAAAGATTGGTGAATTCCTCAATCTCATTGGTACGCTTTACGGCATCGGGCATATTTTATTATTTCTATAAGATTTTAGTTTTTTTGAAATTTTCCGCGAAAGTCTNATTATTGGCGATCATAATATTTTTGAGATGATACACAAGTCGTGCCTGATGTACAAAGAAAGTTATGATGCCATAGGCACAAATAAAGCCAAGGCCCAGATACCATTGGTCAAANAGGGCAAATGGCAANAAGGCCCATGTTTGCGTGTTNCGCTGCCCGGCGANNANCTGAAATTTNCGGTCAAAGACATTNATGGTATAAATTTGTTGNNCCGTCATGCGGCGAAANAANTCGCACTGGATATCATCGGCCAGATGNAATAAAACCAGCGCCGCCGCCNGNAGGTAAGGGGCCATNAGGAANNCNGCGGGACNANNGNCGGTTGACAGATGGGCGGCAATGGCGAAATACCATNCATATTCNATGNCNTTTCCGGGCAANGGGATAAGAGCCGAAAATTTGGTGACGCTCATTTTTATCCGGGCAAGTTTGCCGATCACGCCATAAAAAATTCCGACGGCATAGGTGGCAAACAGGGCAGGCAACATATGCCCGGCCCAGAAAAGATATATGATGTAAATGCCGATAATGCCGGTCAGGGCGGTGATATGATTTGGTGTGACGGGNGTTTTACAGAGNTATCTGACAATGAAATTNTCAAAATATTGGTAAATGAANCGCCCAACCCAGTCCTGCCCATCCTTTTTGGTCTGTTCAAGCAGTATATCCGTGCCCTTGTCATCATCCTCGCGGCGCAGAACAGGAAACCAGACAAGGTCNACATCCCGCCGTTGNGNGNTAAGGTAAAGGGGNATGTCGATCACTTTGACAAAGACNCAGTCCGGCGCNCTNGACAGGGCTTTCAGGGCATTTGGNAGNCCNTCCANACTNTTGAGNTTTCGGATATTNGCGGCCANTGTTCCGCTGGATAATTTGGCNATGGAGGCNAAATANCCTTCNGCNCCTTCNAGCTGAAGCAATATGCCGTTTGCGGTCCGTTCTTCCAGAAATTCATGATGACCAATCAGCGAAATNGCTGACGGTGAAGGGTGGGTGGCGATCTGGTCAATGATCCGGTCATCAAGGATNACGCCCTCTTCGATNAGAAACCAGCTATTNCCGTCGTTGTTATGTTCCAGAAGCTTTAAGGGCGCGTCTTTTGTGCTGTGGATGAAAATATCGTCCGGCCGGGCCGTACAATTNAGTATTTCCTTCTCAAAATCCTGAGCGAACCAATCGGTNACCACATGNATTTCGGTAACGCCGATGGCTTTCATCTGTTTCATCTGCCGGGCAAAAAGGCTCATGCCCCCCGTATGGATCAGGTTCCGCGCCAATGNGCTTACGGTTTCAGATTCCTGTCCGGTTATCAGGAGTGCTTTTTTTGTCATCTACTTATGAACCCAAATCATTATACGTCATTANATACCATATTATGACAGCCATATGAGGCGATAATCTGGCAGATAAANATTATTTTGTNGTCCNGCTGATATTTTTGATGATTTCCCAGGCTTTGTCCAGATGCTTCTTTTGGGTCATGGGCGCNCCACTGACCAGACGAATGGCNTATTTNCCGTTAATCCGTGTNTGGGTCAGATAAATTTCACCCGTNTCATTGATGGCTTCAAATATTCTCTCATTNAGGGNNTCNAGNTGANCCTCTGGCACATNGTNNGGGTGATAACGGAAACAAAATANGGCCANNGGATTGGGGGCGAGCAGCTCAAAATCCGGNTCTTGNGCCACTTGTTCTGCNACGGCATGGGTCATGTCAATATGACGCCGGANATGGTNNTGTAGCCCGGTGANGCCATAGCTGCGAATAACAAACCAAAGTTTCAACGCCCGGAAACGCCGCCCCAGTTGTGGTCCCCAATCCCGGTAATTATTAACCTGATCTCCTTCGCGGGTTTTCAGATATTCTGGCAGGATTTCAAAGGTTTGGATCAGAGCCGCTTTGTCTTTGATAAAGAAGGCTGAACAATCAAATTGTGTCAGCAGCCATTTATGGGGATTAAAGACAAAACTATCTGCATTTTCAATGCCCCGGATCATGTCGCGATATTCCGGCAAGACCAAGACACTGCCCGCCCATGCTGCATCTACATGCAGCCAGATGTCATATTTCTTGCAAATTTCACCAATGGCCTGAATGGGATCGATGGCTGACAGGCTGGTGCTGCCCAATGTGGCGATAACACAGGTCGGTTTATGTCCGGCCGCAATATCCGCAACAATGGCTTTTTCAAGCTCCTCAGGAATCATGGAAAAATTCTCATCCAGTGGAATCTTCCGCAGATTATCCGACCCCAGACCCGCCATACGGATACCTTTATCGGTAGAGGAATGAACCTCAGCAGAGGCATAACAGCAATGCAGACCAGCGTTATTTAATCCGCTATGATTGGTTTTGAAATCATTGAGCCCTTCGCGAGCCGTCAGGAAGGCCACCAGCATGGCGGTCGAGGCCGTATCCTGTATCACGCCATGAAAGCTGGAGGGCAGGCCAATCATGTCCCGCAGCCAGTCCATCACACGCTCTTCGAGTTCAGTGGCGGCAGGGGAGGTCTGCCAGCTCATACATTGGGCGGCGACTGCGCTGGTCAGCATTTCCGCAAGGATGGAGGGCGGACTGGCGTTGCCGGGGAAATAGGCCATAAAGCCGGGATGTTGCCAATGGGTCATGCCGGGCATGATAATATCCTGAAAATCCTTGAAAATATCATCCATGCTTTCGGGGTTGGTTGGGGCATGTTCGGGGAGTTGGGCCAATATGTCCCCCGGTTTTGTCGGGGGTTTTACCGGATATTGTTCAATATTTTCCATGTAATCCGCCATCCAATCGACAAATTTATGGGCATTTTTTCTGAAATCCTGTAAATCCATAATTATTCCTTGAGTAACGTTAGGCAGAATGAGTTTATACCTCAGGCGTTAATAAGAAAAGCATTTGCCCTATCTTTTTGTACCTGTAAATTAGCGACAGGTTAATTTTATCCATTGGCATGTCGGCCTTTAATGCCTTTGTAAAAATCCCGGATTTCTTTGATGTCTTTTTCAATGTCGCCGGTTGGGAAAAAAGCTGGACCAAAGCCCGCAACCTTACGGTCATAATCGAGAAAAGCCCGGCTAATGGGAACGCTGGCACCATAAGCAATATGATAAAATCCCTTTTTCCATTCTTTGACGCTGGTCCGGGAGCCTTCTGGTGCAATCGCCACGGTCAGACGGTCGCAGTGGTTGAAAGCATTGATGGTGGATTGCACCATATTACCGGATTTGCTGCGATCAATGGCCAATCCGCCAAGGTAACGCATCACCGGGCCAAACGGCCCTTTAAACAATGTATGTTTACCCAGCCAGTAAAAGTCGAGATGTGTCAGAAAAGCGGTTCCCAGAGTCAGGGGGAAATCCCAATTGCTGGTATGAGGTGCGCCAATCAGGACATATTTGGGGTCTTCCGGCGGGGACCCTTCTATCTTCCAACGGGTGATTTTAAAGGCGATCCAGGAAATAAATACAAAGAAGTGCCGGATCACAGGGGTATTAAAAACGGTTCGTTGCAAAATAAATCCTTAACTTTTTTATTCATTCTTACCGTGGTCAGGCCAGATTCGCTTCTTTCAGGCCGTCCAGGTATTTTACCAGATCTTCTTCTCGCCGGAACCATTTGCGGCATTCTTTTTCGGCATTTTCCGGAAAATCAGGATAGAGTCGGAGGACATTTTCTCGTGAGTCCGCAACGCCTTTGTCATTGCCTAGTTTGGCATAGAGTATGGCCTGTAGCGCGTGGGGCCAGAACCAGTCGGGGGTTTCGATGCGACGTACCTGATCCAGCGCGCTGGCATATTCACCGCGAATATAATGATCGTGGCATAGGGCGAAGTGGCACCATCCGGGATGCTGAGGATTGAGGTCCATGGCCTTTCGGACCAGAGACAGCCCTTCGTCCAGTTTGCCAAGCAGGCAGAGATAGACGCCACTGTCGGCGAGGATTGCCGGGCTGTTGGGGGCAATGCTCAGGCCCATACGGATGTTATCTTCGAATGTATCAATGTCGCCTTTATGAAAATTGATGATCGTCATGGCATACCAGGCAATAGAATATTTGGCGCTGAGTCCGATGGATTTTTCGGCATATTTTTGGGCAACATTCAAGGGGTCATCAGCGCGGACGTTAAAGCTGAACCGATATTCGTCAAGGGCAAGAAAGGCAAGTCCCGCCCAAGCGTCCGGGTAATTGGGGTCAATCTTAACCGCTTTTTCCAGACTATCCCGCGCCAGAAGATGGGTTTTCGGGGACAGCTCAAACAGATAATCATGGAGCAACAGCATACTTTCATAGGCTTCCATATATTCGGTNCTGCTGCGNTTCATATCAATGGCACTGGTGCGCATGACGGCGCCGTAAGTNTCNCCGATGGTGGCGGCNACATGGGTGGCGATTTCATCCTGAACATCAATNAGATTGTCCGGGGTCAGTTNGCGGTCATAATTTTCGGACCANACCACAGCGGCATTGGTGGCATTAAGCAGACGGGCAGAAACCCGCAAGTTTTCGCCAGCACGCCGGATGCTNCCTTCCAGAATATAATGGGCTTCCAGTTCCGCGCTCAGGCGGCGGATGTCAACGTCTTTGCCTTTATATGGGGCGGTGGTGCGTCGGGATATCACATAAAGCGANGGGCTGAAGGATAAATGATTGATGATTTCNTCGGTNATNCCGTCACAGAAAANCTCCTGTGAGGCTTCNCCGCTTAAANTCTCAAAAGGCAGAACCGCNATGGCCGGGCCGGTGGCGGGGGCTGCCGCGGCGGAAATCACCGGGTCCGATGTTTTTGGGGCCTTGGACTGTTCCATTTGGTTGATTTTCGGGGCATAGGAGCCTTTGGGCAGGGAGATATCAATCTGGTCGTCTTGACCTTCTTCCATATAATAATGTTTGAGCAGACGGCGCAAGCGTCCGGCTTCGACACGGACGATGGCGTCCGCTTGTGGATCGAAACTCTCATCCTTGTCAAAAACTTCCAGCCCTAATGTATACCCCTTGATCAGATGGGCGCGGTCGCCGAGATATTCTTCCACCACATATTGCAGAAACCGTATGATGCGGTTCTTGTTTTTGAATGTTTCGCTGGCCAGAATGAGATCAAGCTGTGTCCTGATCTCATTTGGCGAAAGAGAAATATCTGGCGGCATATAGAGTTTCTTACATAATTGTCGATCTGAAGACTATTATATGGATAAATAAGGCAAAAATTAAAGGCCTAATATTCTTTTAATGCTTACCGGGTGATCAGGGATCGGTTGATAATCATGCGTTGAATGTCGGAGGTGCCTTCATAAATCTGACAGACCCGCACATCCCGGTAAATGCGTTCCAACGGGAAGTCCCGCAGATAGCCATAACCGCCGAGGGTTTGTATGGCCGCTGAACAAACTTCTTCGGCAATTTCAGAGGCCAACAATTTCGCCATGCAGGCCTCTGTCAGGCAGGGGATACCCCGGTCCTTGAGTGACGCCGCATTTAAAACCATTAGCCGTGCTGATTCCAGTTTTGTCGCCATATCGGCCAGACGAAATCCAACCGCTTGATGCTGGATGATGGTTTTGCCGAAAGAGGTTCTTTCATTGGCATAGGCGATGGCAAGGTCAAGAGCCGCACGGGCCATACCGACACTTTGGGCGGCAATGCCAATACGTCCGGTTTCCAGATTGGCCAACGCCACGCGGTAGCCCTGATTCTCTGCCCCGAGCAACATATCCGGCGTGACCTGCATATCTTCAAAAACAAGGGTGCAGGTGTCCGATGATTTCTGCCCCAGCTTTTCTTCGACACTGGTGACGGTGTAACCGGGCAGGTCGGTGGGGATCAGAAAGGCGGAAATGCCTTTCTTGCCCAGATCAGGGTCGGTGACGGCAAACAGGACGGCGGCCCCTGCGATTTTACCGGATGTGATGAATTGTTTGGTGCCGTTGATGAGCCAGCCTTTGTTATTCTTTTTGGCGCGGGTTTTTAACATGCTGGCATCTGATCCGGCTTGCGGTTCGGTCAGGCAGAAAGCGCCGATGATCTTGCCTTGGGCTAGCGGTTTTAGAAATTCTTCTTTTTGAGCGTCGGTGCCTTCTTTCAGGATGGCGGCACAGACGGGCGCGTTATTGACGCTCATGATGGTGCTGACGCCGCCATCGCCGCCAGCGATTTCCATCAGGGCCAATGCATAGGAAATATAATCGGTTTCCGCACCGCCCCATTGTTCCGGGATCGTCATGCCCAACAGGCCCAATTCTCCCATGCGGTGCAGGACATCCATGGGCAGATTTCCTGTTTTGTCCCATTCTGCGGCATGGGGGGCGAGTTCGTTGGCGGCAAAATCGCGGGCCATATCCCGGATCATTTCCTGTTCTTCGTTCAGTATCATTTTACAATACCTCCACAGCCATGGCGGTTGCTTCGCCGCCACCAATGCAAAGGGCGGCGATGCCACGTTTTTTCCCATGGGTTTTAAGGGCAGCAATCAGTGTGACCAATATGCGCGCGCCGGAGGCTCCAATGGGATGGCCCATGGCACAGGCTCCNCCGTGGATATTNACTTTGTCATGGTCGAGGTTAAGCTCGCGCATGGCGGCCATGGTGACAACGGCAAAGGCTTCGTTTATTTCATAAAGATCGACATCGGCGTCTGTCCAGCCAACCTTGTCATAGAGTTTGTTGATGGCACCGATAGGGGCGGTGGAAAACCATTCCGGGGCTTGAGCGTGAGTGCTGTGGCCGACGATTTTGGCAACAGGGGTCAGGCCGCGTTTTTCTGCCTCTGATTGTTTCATCAGNACNAAGGCNGCNGCACCATCNGAAATGGAACTTGAGTTGGCGGCGGTAACNGTGCCGTCCTTGGCAAAGGCCGNGCGCAGGGTNGGNATTTTATCTATNCGNGCCTTTCCCGGTTGNTCGTCCGTGTCATANGTGGTTTCNCCTTTGCGAGATTTTACNGTGACCGGGGAGATTTCTTGTTTGAAATATCCTTTTTCAATGGCNGCATTGGCCCGGTTCAGGGANGTGATGGCGTAATTATCCTGTTCTTCACGGGTGAATTGGAAATGTTGAGCGGTTTTTTCGGCAAAAACGCCCATNAGNTTTCCCTTGTCATAGGCATCTTCCAGTCCGTCAAGGAACATGCTGTCCTTGACTTCCCCGTGGCCCAAACGCGCACCGCTGCGCATATTAGGCAGCAGGTAAGGGGCGTTGGTCATGCTTTCCATGCCACCCGCAATCATAATATTTGCCGATCCGGCCAAAATGGCATCATGGGCCATCATGGTGGCTTGCATACCGGAACCGCACATTTTATTCACAGTACTGCAGCCCACGCTTTGAGGCAGTCCTGCGCCCAAAATGGCTTGGCGTGCCGGGGCTTGTCCCTGTCCGGCGGGTAAGACACAGCCCATGAAGGCCTCATCAATATCATCCGGTTTCAGACCAGAATGATCNACNGCGCCNTTNACGGCAACCGCNCCAAGNTCGGAAGCNGTAAGGGGNGTGAAATCTCCNTGAAATCCGCCCATNGGGGTGCGGGACAGGCCAACAATGACGATNGGGTCGATGGGTAAAGTGGGGGACATTTCAATTTTCTCCTAAANATATGTTGAGTTTATGTTACTCATGGGTAACAATATAATCGGGATAAACGGAATTGGCAAGACGCATAAGATGATTAAAAAAGTAAAACTATCNAAACCTGCCCTTAANCGGGAAGAAAAAAGACANCTTAAGTTGGATGCGATTTTACGTCATGCGGCGGCGGCCTTTATGGAAAAGGGNTATTACAAGACATCTCTGGATGATATTGCGCGNNTGCATAAAGTGACGAAACCGACCCTCTATTATTACATTAAAAATAAAGAGGATATTCTGATTAAATGCGAAGAAGTGGCCGATTTACGTATTAATGGTCTTTTGGATCAGGTGACCGAAACGGAAGAGAATGGTTTTGTCCAACTGAAGAATTTTATTGAAGGTTATGTCGGCATTGTAACAGATGATATCATTCGCTGTCATATCCGCCACCGGGGCCAGCGTGAAGACCCCGTCGCGCGGGAAGCAAGTCTGACGATGCATCGTTCCATTGAACATCGGGTGCGTGAAATCCTTGCCAAAGGGGTAGAGGATGGCTCAATCCGTTCATGTAACACCACAATCATTGCCATATTGCTGTTTGATGCCGTCAATGGTATTTCCGCATGGTTTCGGGATGAAGGCAAGGTGGATCAGAAAGAGCTCGTTGAGCAGGTGTTATTGATTGTGGCCGAGGGAATAATAAATAAAAAATAAAATATGGCTGTTGAGTGAAAATCTTTTTCTTTTGGTAATATCTTCATTCTAAAATACGAACTGAATGATAGATGTCCACTGGTAAAAATATAGGAAAAAAGATGTTTGTAAAAGCAGAAGAAGGTCAAAGACGTGTTGACGATCGGCTTGATGTGTTATGGGGCGCGGTGGCAATTATTGAGGGTAAGAAATATACCTGTGAAGTGGCCAATATCTCTACGGCCGGTGTGTTGATGAAACTTGATGAGGACATCGAGGAAAAGCATCAGTTTTTGCTGGATGTGCAGGAGCTCAATGAATATGCTGTTGAAGTAGCCTGGTCGAACCGACCTTTTTATGGTCTTAAACTGTTGGTGGGCGAAGATCTGAAATTAAAAGATTATGCGGACAAAATTGGGTTGAATAATCCGGAAAAACCTTGATATTTGGTCTTGCATAGCCTGTCATTTAAGGGATTCTCCATATTGAATTTCTGTAATATTTGAAGAATCCTGCTTACATTGACCGGATGTTCGGTCAATGTTTTGACCTTTCGGGCAATAATATATAAGATATGCTCATATTTTAATTTATAAAAAAGAATAGTAAAATATGGCGCGAAAACAAGCAGAGGATTATGACGATCGACGTCGGAATATTCTGGATAAAGCTGCAGAATTATTTGCAGAAAAGGGNTATGCNCGGTCCTCNATTTCAGAATTGGCCACGGCCTGTAANGCNTCAAAATCCTGGCTCTATCATTATTATCCCTCANAAGAAGCCANTCTCTATGACATTATGCGCTTTCATGTGACCGAATTGGTGGTCATGGCGGAAGAGGCGTTGGCCCACGCAGGAACCCCCCGGCAAAAATTTCAGCGATTAGCCCGTAATTTTATGGATATATATGTCAATGCCGGGTCAAAGCATATCATTTTGCTTAATGACAGGGGATGTCTGCCCGATGATATGCGGGCTGAGATCATGGGGTTGCAGGACCAGGTCGTGCGCAATGTGGTTACGCTNGTATTGGAGATGAATCCAGCTCTTAAAGATATCAAGGATTATGAAAAGCCGATCACAATGGCTTTTCTGGGCATGATCAACTGGACCTATATCTGGTTCCGAAAAGATGGCCCGGTCAATCAGGAGCAATTTGCCGATTTGGCCGTTGAAATATTTCTGAATGGTTTTATGTCGTTGGATAGTGAAAAAATACGAGGTTAGAGCTTCTTTTAATCATTTTAAAACTTTCATAAGATAAGTTCATTGCATCATTAATATGCCGGCAGCGGTAGATCATAATGCCGGAACAATGAGTAGAAAAAAGATAAACCTATGTCATCAAAAAATACTGCTTCTTTATCCGAAGAAGTCTTAAGAGGTACCAAATGGTACGTTGCCATGCGGTGGTGTATCAGGAGCCTGGGCTTCATTAGCTCGGCTGTTTTAGCGCGGTTACTGATCCCTGAGGATTTCGGACTCGTTGCTACTGTTATGATTATATTTGGTCTGGNCTCTTNGTTGTTTGAATTCGGTGTCAATTGGGCCCTCATTCAGAATAATAACGCAACGGACGACCATTTCCACACCGCCTGGACCGTTCGTCTTTTNCAATCGTTGGTGGTTTCCTGCTTGCTTGTTGTTTTGTCGCCTATGATTGCCGGACTTTACGGGGACATCAGGCTGGAACTCATTTGTCAAATNATGGCGGTAGGGACTTTGATCAGGGGGTTTGAGAATATAGGGACGGTTAAACTTCAAAAAGATATGAAGTTTTCCAAGGACTTTTTATATAATGTCGCCCCAAAAATTATTTCCACATTTGTTACTATCGGACTAGCATTCTATTACAAGTCATATATGGCGCTGGTTGTGGGGACTGTTGTAAGCAATCTTGTTTTGGTGATAGCAAGTTATATCGTGGTTCGTTTCAGGCCAAAATTTTCCTTTAAGGAAATATCTGACATATGGGGGTTTTCCCAGTGGGTTCTGGTGCGGAATATTGCGGAATATATCAGCACGCAAGGGGATTTAATTGTCCTTTCCATTTTGGCGACGCCGACAAAAATCGGATTTTATAAATGGGGGACTGAATTGTCTTTCATGGCCATTACGGAAATTCAACAGCCTTTTACACGGGCGCTCGTTCCAGGATTGGTTAAAATAAAACATGATCATGACCGGCTCATTGGGGCCTATTTAAAGGCGCTTTCTATGATGACTCTGGTNGCGGTCCCTGCGGCACTTGGTTTCGGGGCCGTGGCAGAAGAATTGATCCCGTTGTTTCTTGGCGGTGGAGATAAGTGGTTGCCCGTGGTGCCGTTGATAGAGGCCTTGGTTTTCTTTTCTATGTGTACGGCGATGTATGGCATTTCCGGGAGTTTGCTCGCCATATCGGGTAATGTAAAATATGTTGCTTATATCTATTGGGTTCAGGCTGTGACAACAATAGCGACCATTTATCCAGCTTTTTATTTTGCAGGCATTCAGGGGGTTGCTTTTTCCAGAGCATTGATTGGTATAATTATGTTCTTCGTGGTGAGTATGCTCGTNGTTCAGAGGTGCCAAGTAAGGTTTGGTCAAATATTCAATGTTGTCTGGCGCCCTGTGATGGCCGGTGTGGGGATGTTCTTTATTCTTTTGAATATTTCTGATTTATGGCAATTAACAGGGGGCGCGTTNTTGGTTCTCAAAATATTGCTTGGTGTTGTAGTATATGCGTCCTTCATAGTCTGTTTATNGTTTTTGGCCGGAAAACCCGCCNCTTCAGAGAAAGATATTTTGACCAAATTTGGGGAAAAAATAATGACCGGGTCAGGGAGAAAATAATATGGCTAAAGATACATCCCATAACATTACGGTTATAATTCCTACTATGGCGGAAAGTAAACGACGGGAAAGTTTATTAAACGCCATTGATTCCATCATAAATCAGGTGGACGTGGATGTTATGCCATTGGTTATCGTCAATGGCGACAGGTTCGATGAAGATTTAAATGAGGAACTGAAAAAACGTNCGGATATCAGATATAAATATCTGACAAAAGGCGATTCGGTTGAGGCCATACAGTATGGGGTCAAACAGGTCGATACGNCGTTTTTTTCTTTTTTGGATGATGATGATATATATCTCGAGGATGCGCTGAGTATCAGAATGCAGCCCATGANTAATGACNGGGAAGTGGGGTTATCNGTTGCGGGGGGCTATAAACATGGTCTGGGGGAGGAATATTTACTGCCTTTNGATGAGAAAGAGTATTCAGCAGACCCGTTGGCGGCTCTTNTTGTGTCGCCGTGGTTATCTTCATGTTCAGGATTATATCGAACATCATTGATTAATNTNTCATTTTTTTATCATGATTATCGTTATATGGAATGGACATACTTGGCNTTNGCCATTTCCAGAACCGTTAAAGTTNCTTTTACACAGAAGCCGACATTTTTGATCAATTTTTCTGAAGATTCATTATCTGCCTCGCCTTTGATGGAGGTGACTAGAGCAAGGTTGATGGATGAAATATCACATAGTGGGATATCGAAGACCTTGAAAAAACAGTTTTTAGATAAGAAATATGCGGCTTACCATATGGCTTCAGAAATATATTTAAGCAATAAGGAAATATTCAACGCGTGGAAATATCATCTGCGGTGTTTGATAAATATTCGTGGGTTGAAGTATATTNCCTATACATATCATTTATGCNGGGGTTCTTTTTTCCTATAAAACCATATTATCAACAGACCCTGGCGGCGATGGTAAAAATTCCGATGCCGGCCATTTCCCATTCTTTTGCTTTGGTCAGATTTGCGTGTGTGTTTAAATGCGTAAAAAGTGAAAAGGGGTTTTTAATTATTGATTTTAGCAGGTTACTGCATGACGGTCCGGCATAGTTAACGCTACCGGTCCAGTCAGGCCGGAGAACTTTTTCTGAATGGATAAATTCAGAAAAACCTGAACTTTCCAACAAATATTGTACAGAGGAGGGGGCAAAATACCATCTATGATCATTTTGATAAATCCAATGTTTTTTTCCGCCATTGACTCGGTCGGAACTTTTGTAATTTCCGGTTTCTATGACCAACCATCCCCCCTTTTTTAAAAATTTACTGGCGTGTGATATTAATTCCTGTGGGGCCGTTACATGTTCAATAACATCCCATAGGGTTACAATATCAAATAATTGGCCTTCATGAATTTGGCCTGTCGTTCCTTTTATTGCATTTATGCCGGGCTTGTTATTCAATTGGTTGATGTCCAATGCAGGATCTACGGCAGTTACGCTCCAGCCATTTTCAGCAGCGGCTTCTGCAAAGATTCCAGCCCCGGCCCCAATATCAAGAAGTGTTTTATTTTCCGTTGGTAAGCTAGAGATGAAGTCCAGTTCCAATTTGGCAATTTTTAGCTTTTGTTCAGGGATGAAATATCCCGACTGGGTTTTGCCCTTATCTGTATAAGCGGTTTCAAAAATTTCAATACTCTGTTGTTCTGTATGGTTTAACGGATATTGCCAGGCAAATGTGCAATCTTTACACTCTGTGATATCGACAAGGGAGATTGGTGGGGCATCATAGGCCTGTGCAGTAAAATGATAAAGTTCATTAGAGCCGCATATTAAGCAAATTTTACTGTCTATAAATTTATCGCTTAATTTCATCGATTTACTTCTTTAATTTTTATTGAAAATGTCTACTGAAATAATAGTGGTATAATTTATATTATCAAAGTAAAGAGTATGTAAATAGTTGTAAATTAGTATTCTAACACATATTAGACATTGGGTATTATAATTGGTGAAAGATGCGGTTATATTTAGAGATTTTTTTATTTTTTAGCGGTAATAGTATTCCGATAAAAGGAAGAGTAGCACCATGAAAATATTAATAGTATCAGGTTATTTTCCGCCTTATAGCCCTGCATCGGCAAGTCGGGTAAATAAGCTGGCCAAATATCTTGAGGAACAAGGTCATGATGTGCGCGTGTTATGTCCGGAAAATGATGCGTTTGAAGTAACGTTATTGCCTGAAATCTCACAGGAGCGCATTTGCTATACAGATTATTCAAGCGTGAATGACTTTCCGACGAAAGTTAAAAGTTTCCTGAAGTCCTTGTTTGGCAGACGTGGTGAAAAGGAGGGGCAGACAGCGGATATTTCAGCGTCTGATAATATAGAGGCTTCGGCGGGTCAGGAATCTGGCATTAGTATTTTATACCGACGGTTGACCAATATTCCAGACGATCTCGTCGGTTGGTATTGCCCGGCAGTGCGTGCCGGAAAAGATATGTTCCAGAGTTGGAGCCCGGATATAATCTTTGCCACATTGCCGCCTTTCACCCCCATGCTGGTGGCAAAAAGACTGGGGCAGATGATTGATGTGCCTGTTGTGTTTGATTACCGGGATTTATGGACAGATCATCCTTATTATGACAGTATGGGCCTGCGTCGATATGTTGATCATTTTCTGGAAAACTATGCCTTGAAACATTGTTCTGGCCTTGTGACGGTAACTAAGACATGGGCAGACCATTTGAAATCGTCGCGGAATATCCCGGTTGAATTTGTCATGAATGGGTTTGACCCGGCTGACTTTGATCCGGAGGTATCGACCAGTTACGATGAGAAAAAGATAACGCTGCTCTATGCCGGATATCTTTACGGCGGCACACGTGACCCCTCTGTTGTGTTTGAGGCTTTGGGTAAGCTTGGGGCAAAGGCGGAAAACTACACTATTCTGCTTTATACGCCAGAAGGCATGAATGACCTCAATGACGATCAGAGAGACTTGATGAAAAAGTATAACTTAGAAGAAATAGTTATTGGCCATAAATATATTCCTCAAAAAGATCTGCTCAAAATTCAACAGCAGGTCGATGTGCTTATGCTGCTCAGGTGGGATCATCCCAGTGAGAATGGCGTCATCGCAGGAAAATTGTTTGAATATATCGGCGCAGGCAAGCAAATTCTGTCTCTTGGCAGCACCACTGGTGAGGCTGCGGACATTGTTCGGGATAATAATTTTGGATTGGTCAGTAACGATGTGGATGAGGTGGCCGCTTATTTATCTGATTTATGGGAAAAGAAAAATCAGGGAAAAATGACAAAAACTAAAAATCCCAATAGGGAAAAATTTACCCGCGCCAAGCAATTTGAAAAACTTGTGACCTTCATGGAAGAAATAATAGAGCGTCATAAGAAATAGACGCTCTATTATAATTATCGCTTAGTCATCGGAACCAAATTTAATGCCCTGAGCCAGCGGCAATGCGGTGGAATAATTCAGGGTGCTGGTCATGCGCCGCATATAGGCTTTCCAGCTGTCCGACCCGCTTTCGCGTCCGCCGCCGGTTTCTTTTTCGCCACCAAAGGCGCCGCCAATTTCCGCACCGCTTGTACCGATATTCACGTTGGCAATACCGCAATCACTGCCGGATTCGCAGGTGAAAGTCTCGGCCTCTAAAACATCGCGCGTGAATATGGCCGAAGACAAACCCTGCGGCACATCATTTTGACGATGAATGGCATCATCAAGGTCGGTATATTTAAAGATATAGAGGATCGGCGCGAAAGTTTCTTCCTGTATATTATCATCCTTTCCGGCCATCTCTACGATGGCTGGATTGACATAATAGGCATCGGGATATTTGTCTTCTAATATCCGTTCCCCACCGACAATCTTGCTGCCGTTTGATTTGGCGAGGTCAAGGGCGGCTTTCATATTCTGAAATGCCATCCCGTCAATCAGTGGACCAACTAGTGTGGCCGGATCAAGAGGATCGCCAATGGACAGGCCCAGATAAGATTCTTTCAGGCGGGAGACCAGCGTGTCATAAACATCCGCATGGATAAATACGCGCCGGGTGGAGGTGCAACGTTGTCCACAAGTACCAACCGCGCCAAATAAGATGCCCTGAAAAGCAATGTCAAGATCGGCAGAGGGAGCAACGATAATGGCGTTGTTACCACCAAGTTCCAGAATGCTGCGGCCAAAACGGGCCGCTACTTTCGGTCCGACGATACGGCCCATGGCACAGCTTCCTGTGGCACTGATGACCGGAACCCGTTTGTCCTCGACCATGATTTCCCCGATGTCCCGTTCTCCGATTAGAATTTGGCTTAAATTGTCCGGGGCATCATCGCCAAATCTTGCGCAGGCTTCCATAAACAGCTTTTGGCAGGCGAGGGCCGTTATCGGTGTTTTTTCCGAAGGTTTCCAGATAACACTGTCGCCACAAACCAGAGCCAGTGCGGTATTCCATGCCCAAACAGCTACCGGAAAGTTAAAGGCGGATATCACGCCCACCGGTCCGATAGGCTGCCAATATTCACGCATTTTATGACCGGGCCGCTCGGAAGCAATGGTCAGACCGTAAAGTTGACGGCTTAAGCCCACGGCAAAATCGCAAATGTCGATCATTTCCTGAACTTCGCCCAAGCCTTCTTGATATATCTTGCCACATTCGAGCGCAACCGACGCACCGAGAGCGTCTTTCTTTTCCCGTAAAATTTCACCCAGAAGCCGAATCAGTTCGCCGCGCCGTGGTCCCGGAACCATGCGCCATTCTTTGAAGGCTATGACAGAGGCCGCAATTTTATCCTGCGTCATGTCCGCACTATCCATGTGAACCGATCCAATCAGGGCACCGTCACGGGGGCTGTGAACTTTGAGTGTGCCTCCGCTCAGTTCATCGGCGGAGAGATTCAGTTGGGTTAAGATTTCTTGCATGTCCATGATATTTCCTATGGTCCTCTTTATATCCAAAAAACAATCTATATGTCATTATTTCTATAAAAAAAGAACATATGTCAATATGTTTTGAACAAAATTAATCATATAATAGACTTATATCGCTTAATTCCGGTTATGGAAACGGCTATTGTAAATATAAACAGGGGAAATGGATAATAAAGCGTTCCATCAACAAGCGCATTGACAACAATTGACAGTGCTACGCCATAAGCAATGAAACTGATCATATCACTTTGTTCAACGGCGTAATAAAATTCTTTTCCTTTGATCCAGAATATACCAAATATGCCTGCTAAGAAGGGAATTCCGCCAATAATTCCCCATGCCAACATAGTCTGTATGAAGATATTATGAGGGTGGCCAAATGTTTGTGCGGCGGCTTTGATAATTGTTTTGGTTTGTCCGGCTCCAACGCCAAACCAGAGGTGTTGTGTCCAAACATTGATCGCTTCCGCCCATATTCCAGAACGTCCCGCAGTAAAATTCTGGACAGTATCAATTTTGCTGGCAAATCTGAGCAAACCATAGGAACCGCTGGGAATGGGCAGTAACAAAGACAGTGATGCACCAAGGACCAGGGCGGTAAAGTTGAGTAGGAGAAGTTGTTTCCATGCTGTGGGCCTGAAAAATATCAGGAGTGTTCCAATGGCCGCCGCTGCTGCAATTGCAGCCCCCCTACCTCCGGTCCAGAGCAACATGATCCAGAGGGCGAGCAGCAGTGAAAAAATCAAATATGGAAAGGTTTTTTGAGTTTTTTGTTTTCTGTTTGTTAGGGGCCATAATCCGAGAAGTGTTATGATACTGCCCAGAAAATAATCCAGATGTCTGACATTACTATATCCTGGCAGGTTCAAGGCCCAATCGAAATCCTGTTGGTCATATGTTGCTTGTAACCTTAACCAGAAGAAAGGCAGAAAAAGGAGGATGGAGAGAATGAGGGAGGCGATTAATTGTCGGCCCGCTTCGGGTAGGCACTTTAAATAACTGCTTAATGTTACAAAAAAGAAGAAATGTATGGCAAATATAAGGGTGACAAATGTCCCGTTAATCTGTTCAGGTAAATTGAATACGGCTGCGACTGCCCAGATGAAGAATGCACCCCAAAGACTGTTCGGCAGGTGATTAAGCGGATAGTTCTTGCGTTTTCTTTCAATAATAAAGATCACAATAAAGAGAATTTCCACAAGGCTGATCAGGGTATAAAATAAAAAAGGTTGCAGACTGTTTCCAGTGAATGGATAGAGAAAAACTCTGGTTGTCGGAATGACGATGATACTCAGGCAAAGAAATACCCCGATCAGGTGTAAATCCCGCAGTCTTAGCAAGGTAAATATGTTTTTCATTCTTATCATACTGAAGTCCGTGGTTTTGCCTATTGGGGCGTCTTGCCGCATATGGGCTGACCATAGTCTTTGCGCTATAATTTTCGGTTAAATTTTTCTGATAAAATGATGTGGCTTTCGGTTTTGATGATGCCGTCCATCATGGCGATGTCCGTCAGGATACGGTCCATATGCTGGTTGCCGTCGGTTGTGACCTTGGCGATGAAGTCATATAGTCCGGCGACGGTGACCAGACTTTCGATTTCGGCAATGGCGCGCATTTTTTTTTCGATGTCTTTGGCCTTTTTGGGGTCTCGAGTGATCAAGATATAGCAGACCGACTGATTCTCTGAATTTATGTCTTTCAGTTTAACCGTATAGCTATCGATCATTTTTTCTTCGAGCCGACTTAACATCATATGGATGGTGGAGCGGGCAAGACCCAGTTGCCGACCCAGTTCCGCGGCACTGGTGCGGCTGTTTATTTTGAGTAAATCCAGGAGCTGTTGTTCTTTTTCCTGTAACTGCATAATTATCCTTCGTATAATATAACCGTGGTATGAATGAATTTTTTCGTCATAATGTCTGTTGAGCGTGACGTTTGTTCATATTAGTCGGACAAAACCAATAAGGTCAATGTTCAATCCGGCTTTGTTGCGGAACTGAAT
>JAESPY010000025.1 GCA_016765435.1 Emcibacter sp. | reverse complement strand
GTCGGGAAGGGGGCCATCCACATCAACCGGAAGCAGGCGCTTTTTTAAGTTCGTACGATGTTTCATACGGGCAGTGACTTCTTGACCTACATAACAGCCTTTTTCAAAATCTACCCCGTTGAGTTCTTCCATGTTGCCTTCAAGAATCAATGTTTTGTCGATATTGAAATCACGTGATCCGTCCGGCAAACCCACTTTCAGACGAAGAAGGTCATATTGATTATCGGTGTCATCAGGACAGCTTTCCGGCGACACAGATCGGATGATACGATAGCCCATGGCAGCATGCCGGGGATCGGGCGCAAAAAATTGCTCATCCACGGGAATATTGCTTGCGGCAAAGACGGTATATTTATCCGAACAATCGACAATATCGACATTAGCGCGCAGCTTATACATCATCAAACGCCGGAGAAGGTCTGGCAACCGCGCGCGCTCACAATCCAGATAGAGGGTTTCATTGCGTTCCATAATGAAAAAATCATGGAGGTATTTACCCTGCGGGGTCAGCAAAGCCGTATAAAGTGCAGAATTATCGGATATTTTTTCAACATTATTGGTCATTAAACCTTGGAGAAGTTTTTTCCGGTCTGGCCCGGACAGGGTCAGAATTGCTCTGTCTTTGAGGGGAATGATATCAGTCAGATTTGCCATGACGTTGAGGATGTCTTTCTAAAATATTTTTCAGGTGGGCGGTTATCCGTCCTGCGGCAAAGCCGTCGCCAAATGGGTTTGGGGCTTGCTGCATTTTTTTATAATGCGCCTTGTCATTAATAAGCAGGTTCAGTTCATATAATATGGTGTCTTATCGGTTCCCGCAAGACGCAAACAGCCACTTTCGATACCTTCTGTTCTTTCCGTGGTATTGCGGACCACGATGACCGGGGTATTGAGGGAAGGGGCTTCTTCCTGAATGCCGCCGGAATCTGTGATGATAGCATAGGCTTTTGCCATAAGCTGGACAAATTGCGGGTAGGGAAGCGGCGTAATGAGCGAGATATTTTCCTGATTTCCTAAAAGATCACGGATCATATGGGATGTGGCCGGATTAGGATGCAGGGGCAGGATGAAGTCAAATTCTGGTTTGCTTTTTGCAAAGTCCAGCAGGCTGTTAGCAATGCGGATCATTGGGGCACCCTGACTTTCCCGGCGATGGAGGGTTATCAGGAAATAGGGCCTGTCGCCCTTTCGTGGCAAGAGCGTGGCGTAGGGTTTATTCTTTATTTTTCGATGTATTTTCATAATCATATCCACCGATGTATTACCAGTAACGAAAATACGGTCTTCTTGTATTTCTTCCCGCAACAGATTTTGACGGGCCTTTTCGGTGGGGCAGAAATGCCAGCGGGTGAGGGTGGAAATATTCTGTCGGTATATTTCTTCGGGAAAGGGACTGGTTCGGTCATAGGTTCTGAGACCGGCTTCGATATGGGCGATGGGCAGTCCCTTTTTATGGGCGATGATCGCAGCGGCCAGGGCGCTTGCCGTGTCTCCTTGGATAATAACAATATCAGGTTGGCATTGATCAAATATGCCGGGCAATTGAATGAAAAGTCGTTCCATAAGTTGATCAAGGCTTTGACCTTCGCGCATGACATCCAGCTGATAGTCGGGTTTTATATTCAAGCTTTCAAGCTGGGGTGTCAGCAGGTCCGTATGCTGGCCTGTATTACATAAAAGGGGGGAGATATTTACGGCAGTTTTCAGGTGATGATAAACGGGAGATATCTTGATCAGTTCGGGCCTTGAACCACAGCAGAACAAAGCTTTATGAACTTTATGCATAGACCCTCCGTCTTGTTTTATTCATTTTGGAAATTAAGGAATTTCTTGTTGATTTACCCAAATAAGGGTATTCTTGCGATGATAACTTAAATAAGGGATTGATTCTAGTGGCTATTGATATTCTGATTAAAAATGCGATTTGTGTTTCTCATAATGGGACTGATGCCACTGATGTGGCCATCAAGGATGATATTATTGTCGCCATTGGTCATCTTGAGAATGTCGATGCAGAAGAAGTTATTGATGCTAAGGGATTGCACCTTATGCCGGGGGTGATCGATACGCAGGTTCATTTCCGGGAACCGGGAGCAGAGGCCAAGGAAGACCTTGAAAGTGGTAGCCGCGCGGCGGTTATGGGCGGGGTGACAGCGGTGTTTGAAATGCCAAATACAAATCCCTCCACCACCACGGCGAAGGCCCTGAATGACAAAGTAAAACGGGGCACCAATCACATGTGGTGTGATTTTGCTTTTTATATGGGGGCGTCAAAAAAGAATGCCAAAAACCTTCACAAGTTGGAAAGATTGCCCGGTTGTTGTGGCGTGAAAATATTTATGGGGTCCTCCACCGGTGATCTGTTGGTTGCAGACGATCAGACATTGGCGGATATATTATCAAAAGGCACGCGGCGTATTGCCATTCATGCGGAGGATGAGGCGTGTCTGCTGGTGCGGAAACATCTGTCTGAAGAAGGGGGCGTTGGACAACATCCTGTATGGCGCGATGCCAAAACCGCTTATCTGGCGACGGAGCGTATTCTGGATATTGCCCGTCGGACGGGGCGCCGGATTCATGTGCTTCACGTTACCACGGAAGATGAAATGGCTCTGTTGGCGGCCTATAAAGATGTGGCATCGGTAGAGGTCACACCGCAGCATCTCACCCTGTCTGCGCCTGAATGTTACGAAGAGTTAGGCACCTATGCCCAGATGAACCCGCCCATCCGGGACGAAGCAGAGCGTATCGGTCTGTGGAAGGCGTTGAATGTGGGAATCGTGGATGTCTTGGGGTCCGACCATGCGCCCCATGAAAAAGAGATGAAGGCCTTGCCTTATCCGAAAAGCCCGTCCGGCATGCCGGGGGTCCAGACCATGTTGTCGCTGATGCTCGATCAGGTTAACAAAGGAGTTTTGTCCATGGAACGCTTGGTGGATTTGACCAGTGCCGGGCCAGCCCGCTTGTTTAATATTGCGGGAAAAGGACGCCTTGCGGTTGGCTATGATGCGGATTTGACTTTTGTCGACCTGAAACGAAAATGGACCATCGAAGAAGACTGGCTGCAAAGCAAATGCGGTTGGAGTCCTTTCACGGGCCGACAGATCACGGGCAAACCCGTTGGCACATTCGTTCGGGGCAAGAAAGTCATGTGGGAAGGCGAACTGGCCGACGAAGCCACAGGCCAGCCGATCCGCTTTCAGGATACCTTGATGGGATGATTATTGACGAAAAAATGCAAGGGGACATTATGGCTGATGAGAGTATAGAAGATGAAGGGCATATATCAAATTATGCTGGTTTCTGGATTCGGTCTGGGGCTTCTCTGATTGATACAATGATTTTATCATTCATCATACTTCCAATATCAATAATAGTATTATTTTATGGCTGGCAAGATGTTGCTGATGAGAGGTTTCTTATGGAACCTGTTAATATAATAATAAATTGGTTTTTTCCTTTTGTCGCAACGATATCTNTTTGGGTTTATAAACAAGCCACTCCTGGAAAAATGATCATAAAAGCAAAAATAATAGATGCAAAAACGGGCGGGAAACCAACGTTACAACAATTTATTATAAGGTACCTTGGTTATTTCGTCGCATTTATACCATTGGGATTGGGTATTTTTTGGGTTGCGTGGGATTCTAAAAAACAAGGTTGGCATGATAAAATGGCCGGTACTCTTGTGGTCAAAGAAGTCAATCCTTTGTAAATATCACGGACAGGTTATTGGCGGGCATATGGACGGTTTTGACAAAGCTCAATCCATGTTCCATGGCAAGGTCTTTAATGTCATTCAAGTCACGTATGCCCCATTCCGCATTTTGATCGTGCAGATTAATATCAAATAACTCATTGCTGGGCGCGGTATGTTTTCCGTCTATTTTATAGGGACCATAAAGATATAGAATGCCGTCCTGTGGTAAAATCCGGGCGGCGCCCTTCATCAGGCCCACCGTAGAGGCCCAAGGCGAAATATGGGTCATGTTAATACAGACCATCGCCGTGATCGGCAAAGGCGGCGCAATATTTTCCACAGGCCAGGTATCATCTTGTGTATTGATATTTAACGGCGGCAAAATATTATTCAGTTGTACGTCCCACCACCATGCGCTGATACTATTGCGGCTATTTTGATCAGGGTCGCTGGGTTGCCAATAATGATTGGGCAGATGTTCGACAAAATAGGTGGCATGCTGTCCGGTGCCGCTGGCAATTTCCAGAACGGTGCCATGATCCGGCAGACAGTCCTTTAGAACGTCTAGAATCGAATCTCGGTTGCGTTCCGTTGCAGGCGCATATTTTTTCTGTACAAGGTTATTCATAGTTACAGGCTATAGAGTTAAAATCTTGCCATTATCTTAAGATGATATCTTTTTTCTCAAGCTTTTATGTGGCCGATTTATTCCCCGGTACGGGGAATATTTCAGCCTTGGCTGGCAGAGCTTCCAGATAGAGAGACTGACTTGGGAAGGCAAAGCTACTACCCGCCGTTTGGACAATATCCTTAATTTCAAGGGCGAGTGTTTCTTTAATCTCCAGCCATTTCCCCCAATCCGTCGTTTTGGTAAAACAATAGAGCATCAGGTCAATGGAACTGTCATTAAAGCTGTCAACCCGGACAAAGGTTGAGACCTCTGGCGGATGGGCAAAGTCATCATTGGTGAGGACATAGGATTCTATCCTGTCCCGAACATCGCGCAATTGGGGTATTGTGGTGTCATAGACCAGCCCTATTTTCCAGTAGATGCGGCGATGGGTCATGCGGGTAAAATTGACCACCGCATTATCGGCCAGTTTTGAATTAGGCACAAAAACCGGGGCTTTATCAAAACGGCGGATGGTGGTGGTCCGAAAGCCAATATCTTCAACCGTACCTTCCACAATACCGTTAACCCGAACCCAGTCGCCGGGATGAAAGCGTTTCTCTCCGATGATAAATAGCCCGGCAATAAGATTTTTGAACACATCCTGTGCGCCAAGGGCAACCGCAACCCCGAACAGGCCGAGACCCGCAATCAGCGGAGCAATTTTTATGCCCCATATCTCCAGAATAGCAGCAGACCCCAGAAAGAAAACCAGCGCGCGGATGGCTTTGATAAGCCATGTTATCATACTGTCGGAAAAAAGACCCTTCAAGGCGGAGAAAGACCGGCTTAAGGGGCCGACCAGTTTGAANAGCATCCAGAATATATTAAAGGTGACCAGCGATCGGTTCATGCCATAGGCGGCCTGTTGCAGGCTTTCATCTAATATGAGAACTTCTGTCGCGAAGAAGACGCCTATGACGATGGGCATGAAGCGTAAGGGGTGTTCCAATGCCTCTATCACCTGATCGTCCATGTCATTCTTTGTTCGGAGGGCCAGGGATTTCAGACGGTTGATGACAATTTTGCTGAACAGGCGGCGGATCACCAGGGCGAAAAAGAAAATCAACAGGGCAAAAATGATCTTGCCAATATCGACACCATACAAGCCATATTCCCAGACGTCCCTGACCAGCGCGATGAAGTCCTTGAAAGAAGTATTATCCATTATTTAACCTGCGATTTGTTTTGTTTTTTGTTCGAGGCGACAGGAGGGATGGAATGGTAAATCTCATCCCCCAAGCCAATATTGTTATGCTGCTTGTATATAAAATTATCCAGCGTAAAAACAGATATGTTTCAGAAAGTTTGACTTTGCGGTCCGGGCCGAGGAGGAAATCAACGCCGGAAAAAATCTGGCCATATTTTTGCACATTTGCTTCAAGNCCTAAATTAAACAGGAACCAGCCAAGGGTCGCCGCCGCCATAATGCTANAAACTTTAAAGAATGTGNGCCATTGGCTCTGGCGGACCCAGACGCAGTTCAACGCCAAAAGCATGAATAACAGATAGAGGTAGCCGCCGCCGCCAGTGCCAAAAAAACCGTCCCTTGCAATCAACTCATTAAGATTGTCCGTGCTGGAGTGATCAAAAGCAATGAATTTGCAGAGATAAAACCACGGTAGGGCATAGATGATATTTAAAGACAGGCTCATCATGACAAGGCGGGTTTTGTTGAAAAACCCGCTAATATTATATTTTTTGATCAGGTCACCAGCTTGATAGAAAAGACAGAGCATAAAGGTGAGCGGGGAGAAGAGGGCTAGAAAACGTACTATTTCTTCCAAAACGTTCCATACNGNGGGNAGGGGGATGATTTTGCTGAGCATCAGGCCAAAACTTCCCCAGATATTATGGTTGCTTACAAACCAGAATACATTGCTGGAGCCAACAATATCGTCCAGAGCTTCTTCGGTAACACTTATTTTCAGCAGCAGGTAACTTATGATTCCGGCACAGAAAACCCAAAGTGGAAAACGAATAAAATGGTAATCGGGCTGTTTGATCATCTGTCTACTGATGAGGGGAATACTCATGCCGAACCACAGGATAAATAGGGCAAAGGGGATGATTGCAATGAATGATCCGCTAAACCGGAATAGCTCTCTTACATTATAAGGAACTCCTGGCAACCGTATCACCATCGACATGACAACAGTAATCAGCAATATGCTGGAGATAAAGAGGAAGATCTGTTTCTTGGGGTTTGAAGTTTTTTCCGGGTTTGTTTTTTCGGGAATTGTTGTTTTTGTTTCTTTAGCGGTATCGGCTTGTGGAGGGGGGGCGTTTTCTTTCACACGGATGAGGAAGGCCAGCAGCAGTACAAGTAGGGGATCGGTAATTTCCGCCGTATGGGATCTCATAAAAATCTGTAGGGTTTCAAGGAACAGAATGAATGAAAATATCCATAAAGACTGCAGCCTGCCATAGGGCCAGCCAGCTTTCACCAGCCATAACATACTGCCCAGTAGGAAGAGCTTGAAGAGCAGGGACCTTGTATTACCAAATAGATTGCCTTCCAGAAAACCGGAGAAGGGAATCCATGAAAACCCAAAATTATGTGAGCTGAAATCCAGTGAGCCAATGCTGTAATATAATATTGTTACGGCGATTGCACAGGCAAGAAACCTGATGTTGTTGACTTTGCTTCTTTCAAGCCGGGGCCATATGACGATTGCGGCGATTACGGCGAGGACATCTGAAGGAAAAATATAATTACTTAAAATAATCGGACGTATGACGATGCTGAATATACCGAAGAGTAGGAGCCGTTTTTGATCCAGCAGGGGCTGGTGGAAAAGTCCCTTGGTAAATTGAGCAAACAGCAACCAGCCTGTGGTACCAATAAGAAAGTTACTCCAATGAAATACAGGAGTGAGAGTTAAGGACTTTATACTGTTTTTGATTTCCTGAAAATCCAGCGTGGGCACAAAAGGAAATAAAAGATATAGCAACCAGAGAAGAGCCAGAATTGCCGGGATGTTCGTCGCATCAGACAAAGATAATTTTGGAAAAAATCTTTTTATCAATTGTGCAGACATTATGCCCAGAATAATGCCGAGACCATTCCAGTAAACATCCGCAAAAGCAGGGGAGCGAGAAGGGACATAAACCTGAATGAGCTGAATGATAAGGGCCAACGCCAGACCGTAAAATATAATTTTACGCNTCGGAGGNTTGCCGGACCGNAGCNGTGGACAGAGCCTCAAGTCCCAGATAGCCAAAGGGCATGAATAAAACGATATTGCCNAGGATATCACCAAGGGAGGTGAAGGGGTGAAAGCTGTGGAATAATATGTCCCACCGTTCGGGGGCACCGTTATTATAGCTGAAAGTGAAGGGAAACAGAGACCCATAAATGATCAGGCCGATAAAAAAGACAAAAAGTTTTTTCATATGTCATGTCTCTCTACAGNTCATTGTNTTATTTNTCANCGGNTTTCAGATAATTNCGAATTCTGTTTTTCATTCTATCCCAAAANCCGTCTTTTTCAANACCGGGTATTTCGCTTANAGATATNCGGGTTAATATATTCCCGGTATTCTGTACATCAATAGGNGAATGNTTTCTCAGCAGGAAAGCAATNCCGCTGGCGTTAATGGCGGTATTATATTTTATGGTAAGGGCATTATNCTCATATTTCATGCCCTCAGCACCATAGCTGATCAGAGCATTATTCCGNGAATTTTTNNTNTTATANAGATAATTATTTTCAATGATAACCTCGCCGCCATTGGGGGTATCGATGAGGTAACTTGCTGAAATGTCGCCTTCATCAAAAATCCGGTTATTTATTATTATGGTCTTCCGGGCGCGGCTTTTTACCGCATGGCCATATTGTGCTCCCCGTGAAATGGAATTTTTCATGATGAATTCAGCAATCATGCCCACATAGATATTATGGGATAATTTCCCGGTGACCGGATAGTTTTGAGTGTTTCTGCTGAATTCAGAGTTTTTAATTAACAGCCGTATGTCCGGTCCTGCCGCCGTAAGGAGACCCATTTCATTATTATGAAAGTAACAGTTATCAAGGATGAGCGCCCCTCTTTGAAGTCGAATTCCGGCTCCGTTTTTATCGGGAACTTTTACGCCAGAAAATTCAATATTTCGGATTGTGATGTTGGTCCCGTTAATGACCCAAATGGCTTTTCCGCCGGGCACAGGTCCCGATGATTTCAGATGTGCGAAGCCACCCACTCCTTCCAGAATAAGGTTATCCTGACGAATGACGCTGTAATCATTCTCATAAAGTCCGGCAACAATCTTTATGATATCACCGCTTTGGGCGCGGTTTATGGCCTCACTTGGTTTTTTGAGTTGAAAATCCGGCCCGACAAGCCAAGTTTTTGCCTGTGCGTTATCAGGAAAAGCCGTAAATATCGTGACGATCAGCACCAGAATGGCCCTTTGTCGGAATATTGCGTTGCTCATTGTGGCGCGTATCATGAAGAATTAATGCTTTTTTGTTTTTTTTGA
>JAESPY010000024.1 GCA_016765435.1 Emcibacter sp. | reverse complement strand
CGTTATGTTCGCGGTCACAGGATAGTGTGGATAAAGCGGTTGAAGCCGTCTCAAAACATGGAACAACCGTTATCGGTGGTGCCGTGGATGTGGTGGACAGTGATGCCCACAGCGCATGGATTACACAGGCGGCTGACGATCTTGGCGGCTGTGATATCTTCATTCCCTTTACATCGGCCAATACTGGTGTTGATGATAAAGAAGGCTGGATGACTGTTCTGAATACGGATGTATTGCCGTTGGTAAATGGGGTTAAGGCCGCATTGCCCGCCTTGAAGAAATCAGAAATTGGGGCAATCGTGACGGTGTCTTCTACGGCGGCTCTTGAAGAATTTATGGGCGCGATGCCTTATAATGCTTTAAAAGCAGCGGTGCTGAATTATAGTTCTGCTTTGGCACAGCAATTGGCGCCAGAGGGCATAAGAGTCAATTGTATCTCCCCCGGTCCTGTCTTTATGGAAGGCCGCGCATGGGATGATGTGAAGGCCGGAATGCCGGAATTCTATGAGGGTATTATGAGCCAAATTCCCATGGGTCGTATGGGAACTGGTGAAGAGATTGCACGGGCGATTGCCTTTTTGGCCTCTCCGGTTTGTGCTTATATGACAGGGGCAAATCTTGTGGTTGATGGTGGCATGACAAAGCGCGTCAATTATTAATAGGGAATAAGTCATGAGTGAAGAATTGCAAAAGAAAATCAATTGTGTATTGATCGCTGGTGGTCTTTACCATGATATTGACTTCGCCCGTTTGGAGTTGTTGAAAATCCTTGCCGAAGATGAACGTGTCCGTGTTCGTGTGTTCGAGGATTACACCAATATCGAAGCCATACAACAGGCTGATTTTATCATAAGCTATACCTGTGATGTTATTCCACCTATGGAAGCACAGGAAGCCTTGCGTGATTTTGTCAAGAACGGCGGGCGCTGGTATGCGCTACATGGCACAAATTCTATTTTGCGTCTTTTGGATAATGGCTTGTTCGATGCCCCGCGCTGGGCGCCTTTGTTTATGGATGTTTTGGGAAGCCAGTTTGTTGCCCATCCTCCGGTTGGTCCTTATCTGGTGACGGTGGCGGACCCTGATCATGATCTTGTGCAGGGTGTTGAGCCTTTCGAGACGACAGACGAACAATATTTGATGGAATGCCACGGCGACCTTCAGGTGTTGCTGGAAACAGAATTTGAAGGCGACGCAACAGGATTTGTTGAAGACAAATGGGAAAGAAACAAGCATCCGGTTCTTTATATCAAAGGTCTGGGTGAGGGGGCGGTTCTTTATAATACGCTGGGGCATTGCCGGGGGCATTATGATATGCAGCCGCTTCTGGACTATTGGCCGGAAGTGGATCGCTGTGCGTGGGAGCTTCCGGTTTTTTATACTTTGCTGCGGCGGGGAATCGACTGGGCCAAGGCACCAGCCTTAAAAGCATAAATTTTGGGTTANATGGAGGGGATGGCATAAAATCCTTCCCCCCAATCACAGGTTTTATTTCAATGGAATTACCGGTTGATGTTCCGCTGTCGGGGCTTCGTCCGGTANGGCAACTTCAATCCAGCCTTCTTCGGTTTCGCGGAGGGGAAATGTCTTGATGGGCTTGTAATTTGCACCCCCGATATTTTCCCCCGTACCCAGNTTAAATCTTGCCCCGTGCAANGGNCACATAACGGAACCGGCTCTGATCCGGCATCCGGGGGCNAATTCGGCTGCGGCGTGGGTGCAGCGGTTGATAAAGGCGTATAGGGTCCCTTTTTCGCGACAGACGGCAATTGGCCAGCTATTGATAATAAACGGTTGTACGCCCCGTTCTTCAATTTCATCTGCTTTGATGACGGGGTGGTATGTTTCACTCATGGATAAGTCGTCTCTTGTGGTTAGATATTGTTAAACTGGCAATGTGATTTAATATATTCCTGAAATATTATGCCTGAATATAGCGGTGTAATTCACAATTGCTATCGCCAAATANGGACGANAGCAGGCAGACTCTTTTAAAGGCCTGACCAACCATTAATTCTTCCGTTGTGCCAATGGCACCATGTAGCTGGATNGCATCTTCGCCAAGAGCCATCGCATTTTCACTTATGAATGCCTTGGCACCTGCGAGAGATTTTTCCCGTGCCGGATCATTGTTATCTTGGGCAGCAGCACGATAAAGATGCGACCTGCTGAGTTCCAGACGCGTGTAATTATCGGCCATACGATGTTGAATGGCTTGGAAGCGGCCAAGATTCTTGCCAAATTGTTGNCGTGTNTTGATATGNTCAAGNGTGNCTTCAAACATCANTTCCATTAAACCAAGNAGTTCNCCGCATATGGCCAGNCGNGTGGCATATAGGACAGCCTNAATTTGACTTGCGCCNCCTGCCATGGGTTCTGCNATAACATTATTNAATATCAGATCGCATGCCGTTGACCCATCGGTAAGACGATAATTGCGAACTGTCAGACCTTCTGCATTNGCCTTAACAAGATATAAGGCCACGTCATTCTGTTCGTTGAGAGCNGAAACAATGATAATATCGGCACAGGAGCCTGTGAGGACTATTTCNTTATTGCCNTTTAANANGTGNGTATNTTGTTTTTTNCTGGCNTGAGTTNTAATGAGGTCAAGATTATAACGTGATTTATGTTCACAATGGGCAAAGGCGGCATAGGCACTGCCGTCAATTATTTTCGGCAGCCATGTTTCTTTTTGAGCTTCCGTCCCGGCCTGTTCGATAAGATTTCCGGCAAGAAGGATGATGGGTATGATCGGTTCGGTTGCCGCACTTCGNCCGAAAGTTTCCATGATNGTGATAAGCTCTATATTGCCATCTCCAAAGCCGCCCAAATCCTCACTAAACGGGAAGGCAAGCAATCCCATNTCNGCCAGTATTTTCCAGCCCTCAGGACTAAAGCCGTTGAGNTTNTCTACATAGCTCAGNCGTTTCATCGGGTCGTAGCGATCAAGCGTATATTTCTCGATCATGTTGCGAAGCAGCGTTTGCTCTTCTGTAAGGTCAAAATCCAAACCTTTATCTCCCATAACTATTATGACACCTCCCCCCTGAAGNTGTCTTCGATATGGTAATGATAGGGNAAAGAGACATTTAATACCGCCTGCGTTTTTTGATAGTTTGAGCGAAATAAATCATAAACAATTGACGAGATACAAAAGATAAAACCTATCACTAGTCATAGGTTTTTGTGCTTGAAGTGCTTTATAAGAAGACGTAGAGTCAAAGCCATGGGAGATAATATAGGGATTTATAAAGAACGCAACGTAGTCGTTGATGAGACGACGCACGATGACGTGTCTTTTAGAAATGATTGTACCGCGATTAAAAACGTGGATGATATTCGTGGTGCGGCGGAAGCCTTGCGGGAGATAGGCCGGGAGTACGGCAACTTTCGTGTTGCGGCCTGTGCCAATATTGCTTCGAAAATGTTGATGGAAGATGCAGGGGGCAANGTGTTGGCCTCCGATGTNTTTGGTTGGCCTGCTTCTAAGGAGCAATGGTGGATGAAGCCTTTGTTGGCGCTTAGTTCCCCTTTACCCATCGCGTGTCGATATGAAAGCGAACCATTTTGGGCCAATGGGAACGGTATTTACACCCGTGCGCCAAATCCTCTGCTTGATTCGATTGATTTGAGCCACTTTTCCGAATTGGTCAATGCCAATGCGGTTATTGTTGTGCCAATACATTTGCCTTTTGGTCAGATTGGGGCGGTGAGTTTCTCGCCGATCAATAATCGGCGTAATGATCTTCTACAAGAATTTGAACAATTTTCAAATCGTCTGGAATATCATGCCCGCCAATTCATCAATGGCTATTCGCGGGTGACGAGCCACCGACCTTGGATTCCGCAAAACTGCCGTCTGACAAAACGAGAAGTTGAATGTTTGAGCTGGGCTGCTGTGGGCAAAACGGATGTGGAAACAGCGATGATTATTGGGCGGAGCTGTGCCACAATCCGATTCCATATTCACAATGCGGCGACGAAACTGGAAGCGGTGAATCGGAGCCAAACATTGTTTAAGGCGACTCAGCTTGGATATATGGGCGGCGTTGCTGTCAGTAAACTTGTATCCAAGGATGATTTATCTAATCGGGCCTCCTAAAGGGCGGTTATTTCCTGAATTTTTTATATTCATGGTGTTTATAAAACCCGTAACCTATGTTTTCTGACAGAAGATTTTTAAATCTCATCTTCCTATAGTCGTTTTCAGAATAGTTATTACATTTATTGTGGAGACGAATCATTCATAAGTATACCGCTATAGCCGAAGATCTGTTTACGAAGGATGCTGTCCCAAATCTTTTAGGGGGGCGTCATCGCGAGACCGGAAGAATTACTTTCCCCTGTCCGTCTGACCCGGAAAGATATGAGTCGGTAGAACTCCCGCGTCGGGGACGGATTTGGTCATGGACGGTGCAGAGATTTCGTCCCAAAAGCCCGCCCTATACNGGACCAGAGGCCTTTGAGCCCTATGCTGTCGGATATGTGGAATTACCAGAAACTGTCATTGTTGAAACCCGTTTGGTGAATATTGATTTTGATAAGTTGAAAATTGGTATGGAAGTCGAAATGTGCCTCCTGCCTTTTGGTGTGGATGCGCAGGAACAGCCTGTGATGACCTATGCTTTTGGTCCCGTGACAGGGGGAGACGCGTAATGTCAGATGTTTTTATTGTTGGTGCCGGAATACATAATTTTGGTCGGACAGAAGGTGTGTCTGGTTTGCAGCAGGGGGCCTATGCCGTGCGTCAGGCTCTGGGGGATGTGGGGCTGGATTGGACAGATATTCAATTCGGCTACGGCGGATCGGACAGTTCGGGAAATGCGGATACGATTGTTAATGAACTGGGGCTGACGGGCTTACAGTTTATCAATGTGTCCAATGGTTGTGCGACCGGGGGATCGGCTCTTTTTGGAACCTATAGCGGTATAAAATCCGGTGAGTTNGAGATCGGAGTGGCGCTTGGTTTTGATAAACATCCGCGCGGGGCATTTGACCCTATTCCTTCNGATTGGGGCTTGCCGGACTGGTACGGNGAAACCGGGTTGATGTTGACCACGCAATTCTTTGCCATGAAATTACAACGCTATATGGAGGCCCACGGTATTTCAACCGAGACACTGGGCCGTGTTGCGGAAAAAGCTTATCGGAACGGGGCGTTGACCGATCATGCATGGCGGCGACAACCCATTGATATTGATACGATTCTGAACAGCCAGATGATCAGTGATCCTTTGACAAAATTTATGTTTTGTTCGCCGGGAGAAGGNGGNGTAGCTCTGATNNTGGCCAGTGAGAAAAAGGCGCGGGAACTNGGGCGTGATCAGGTGCGGGTCAAGGCGGCCTGTGTGCGGTCCCGTCCGCCGGGGTCTTTTGAGGTATTTGCCCCCAGTCTGGATATAGAACGCGGTGATTCGCCAACGGTTCTGGCCTCTAAAACGGCCTTTGAAATAGCGGGTGTTGGGCCGGAAGATATTGATATTGCNCAGTTGCAGGATACGGAATCCGGGGCTGAAATTATGCATATGGCTGAAAATGGATTCTGTGCAGATGGGGATCAGAATAAATGGCTGGCCGAGGGGCGCACCAATATTGACGGGGCGCTTCCTGTGAATACCGATGGTGGCTGTTTGGCTTGCGGCGAACCCATTGGGGCATCCGGTTTGCGTCAGGTATATGAAAATGTAATGCAGTTGCGCGGTATGGCGGGGGCCCGACAGGTTTCTGGAAGTCTCAAAGTGGCTTACACCCAT
>JAESPY010000023.1 GCA_016765435.1 Emcibacter sp. | reverse complement strand
CGCCGTTTGTTGGGGGCTGCTTTATAGCGGCAGAATGATGCGGAAGAAGCCATTAAGGTTATGATGCCTCTTGTAAAAAGTGGTAAGGCCGGGCAGGTTGTCTATGCCTTGTTGGGCAGTGCCAATATGAAGATTGGTAATTTCGAAAAGGGTACCGCTTTTTTTGAACAAGCTGTGGCAATTAACCCCGAAGCGAATAAATTAAGAACACAGTTGGCACTGAGTAAACTTGCCGCAGGCAATGCAAAAGCAGCTCAGGAAAATCTGCAGGAAATTCTGGACAAGGACCCTAATTCAAAACAGGCTGCCGTATTTCTGACCCTTATTTCATTACGGGAAAAGAAATTTGACGAGGCGATCATACATGCAGATACGCTGATCCAGCAGTCTTCGGATAACCCGGTTGGTTATAACCTGAAAGGGGCGGCCTATATGGGGCAGGGGAAGATAGTGGAAGCCAGAGCACAGTATAATAAAGCGTTGGCGGTTTCTTCTTTCTATCATTCTGCGTCAATGAATTTGGCACAGTTGGAACTGCGAGAGGGTCATGAAGATCTGTCCATTGAGATTTATCAGAATATTTTAAAGGCGGATAAAAAACATGTGGGGGCCCTATTGGCCTTGGCGCGTTATTACAAGAAGAAGAATAGCCCGGAGGCGGAAGAATATTACAACCGTGCCGGTGAAGTCTCTCCAAATGATATCCGCATGCGCATCGAATTTTCAGAATTTTTTATAGGTCAGAAAAAACTTGATCGTGCCAAAGCGGTTATTCAGCAGGTTGTTGCGGATTTTCCCAATCAGCCAGCGGGATTTGAGGCCAGCGGTAATATTGACTTGATCCGAAATGATGTTGAATCGGCGATTCCAAACTTTGAACGGATGGCGGCTCTTCTTGGTGATAATGCCGGGGCCTATCAAATACTTGGGCGGACGCATTTAAGAGCAAAGGATATTCTGGCAGCCAGAAGTACTTTCACGAAAGCCTTGTCCATGACGGACAATAAGGCGTCATTATTAATTGACCTGATTTCTTTGGAAACGGCGGATAAAAATATTGAGGAGTCGCAGGGCTATATTGATCAATTAAAAGAAATTGATGATAAGAAACCCGCGCCCTATGTGTTGGAAGGCCGATTGCTTGAGGTGCAGGGGAAATATAAACAAAGTCTGGAAAGCTATATAAAAGCATCAGACAGAGGCGCGCGCGGAAGCCGTTTCACCGTTGATTTGGCACGGGCTTATATTAAAAGTGAACAGGCAGATAAGGCGCTGGATATCATGTCTTCATGGTTGGAGAAAAATGACAAGGACCTTTCCGTACGTCATGTTTTTGCAGGATATTTCCTCCAGAATAAAGATTATGACAAATCTATAGAGCAGTATGAAATCATTCTGGCACAGAGTGAAAACAACCCTGTTGCCCTGAATAATATTGCTTGGCTCTATGGTCAGATTGGTCAGGGGGAAAAGGCACTTAAGGCGGCTAAAAATGTCTATAACCTGTTCCCGGATGAAGCTTCTTTCATTGATACCTATGCATGGATATTGGTGCAGCAGGGTAAAAATGACGAGGGATTGACCCTGCTCAGGAAGGCTGTATCAAAGGACCCTAAAATGGCAGAAATTAGATACCATCTTGCTGTTGCCCTTAAAAATGCAGGAAAATTAGCGGTTGCGCGGAAAGAGTTGGAGACAGCGATTTCCAGCGGAAACAGTTTCCCGGAAATTGAGAAAGCCCGGAAAATGCTGAATGAGTTGTCTCAATAGGTTGTCATTTTTTTTGTGAGTATGGTTTGTGGACATTCTTTTTCTTAGCCACCGTTTTCCTTATCCCCCGACACGGGGGGATAAGATACGGTCGTTTAACATGGTTAAATATCTTCATGAAACGGGCCATAAGGTTACGGTTGCCTCCTTGGCAAGATCACAGGAGGAAGCCAATGCCTGTCATGGTATTCGGGACTATTGTGATGAATATATATTGTGTGAAGTGCGTAACCCGTTTCAGGCCGCACGGATGGGGTTGCGGCTCTTGACGTCCGAACCCTCTTCCATGGGGTTTTTCTATTCATCTAAATTACAAAAACAGGTTAATCGCTTATTGGCGNAAAAGNATTTTGANTTGATTGTGGTGTTNAGTTCAACGGCGGCNCAATATGTGTCNCATGTGACCCNTATTCCGAAATTNCTGGATTTTTGTGATATGGACAGTCAGAAATGGCTGGCTTTTGCCAAATTNAAAAAATGGCCGATCAGTATAGGCTATCATCTGGAAGGTACCAAGATGGAACGGGCGGAAAGAAAACTGTGCCTACAGTTTGATCTCTGTTCCTGTGCCACGGACTTTGAAGTTGATACATTGGAAGGATACGGCACGGGTGTGGCCAGTGCGTTTTTCCCCAATGGCGTGGATTTTGACTTTTTTACCCCCGGTGAGGCGGATTACCAGCGTCATAGTATCAGCTTTGTTGGCCGGATGGATTATTACCCCAACGAAGAATGCGTGTTGTCTTTTTGTCAGGATATCTTCCCCCGCATATTGGAAAAATACCCGGACGCGACCTTCACTGTCATTGGCGCGTGTCCCCCGCCGAATATTATGGCGTTGAATAGTTTGCCGGGCGTAACAGTTACCGGGACAGTGGATGACATTCGGACCTATGTCCGTGAATCAGCGGTGATGGTGACTCCTCTTGAGATTGCGAGAGGAACGCAAAATAAGATCCTTGAAGGCATGGCCATGGGCGTGCCGGTCATCAGCAGCCGTACAGCGGCACGGGGGGTTGATGCCGTGGTCGGGGAACATATTCTTGCGGCGACAACCGCGGATGAATATGTGGCCCATATTACAAGAATTTTTGATGATGAGGGGGAACGGGACCGTCTGGCCAAAGCCGGGCGCGAACGGGTAACAACCCATCATAACTGGCCCCGTGCCATGAAACTATTTAACGATGCTATCGAGAAATGCCTTGCCATTGCCCGAAAAGCAGCCGCCTGACATTATTGCTAAAACAAGAGTAGACCTGATGCGCATATTGCATGTTTTTGACCATTCCATTCCACTACATAGTGGTTATACTTTCCGAAGCTATCAGATATTGCGGGAGCAAAGAGCGCTCGGCTTTGAAACAATTCATGTGACCAGTATCAAGCATCTGAATCCGCAAAGTTCAGAAGAAACGATTGAGGATTTAAAGTTTTTCCGGACAATGGAATATAACAAGCTTTTCAGCAAACTGCCGATCCTTAACCAGTATGAGGTGGTGCGAAGCCTGAAAAAAAGACTTCGGGAAATTCTAAAAATGGAAAAAGTGGATGTCATTCAGGCCCATTCGCCCATGCTAAACGGTATGGCTGCTATTGCAGTGGCCAAAGAATTCAATATTCCGGTTCTGTATGAAATCAGAGCTTTTTGGGAAGATGCTGCGGTAAGCAACGGCACCTGTAAAGAAGGTGATTTACGCTACCGCTTGTCCAAGGATATGGAGACCAAAGTTGCCCGTGAGGCCGATGCGGTTACGGTTATTTGCAACGGATTGAAGCAGGATTTGATTTCACGGGGTATTCCGGCAGAAAAAATTACTTTGATCCCTAATGCGGTTGATATCAGTAAATTTTCAGGACCGTCCGAGCCGGATGCAGCACTCAGGACAAAGTTGGGCCTTGATGGCGCAATAACGCTAGGGTTCATTGGATCTTTTTACGATTATGAAGGTCTGGAAATTCTTCTGGACAGTTTGCCCATGATCCGCAGGGAAGTACCCAATGTGAAGCTTCTTCTTGTGGGCGGCGGCCCGGAAGAAGATAATTTGAAAGAGCTTGTCCGGTCCTGTGGTCTTGAGAATCAAGTGATGTTTACCGGGCGAGTACCCCATGACAAGGTGCAGGATTACTATAATCAGGTGGATATTTTTGTTTATCCCCGTAAAAAAATGCGCCTGACCGACTTGGTGACACCCTTGAAACCTTTGGAAGCCATGGCACAACATAAGCTGGTGGCCGCATCTGATATCGGTGGTCACAATGAATTAATTGAGAATGGTAAAACCGGCGTTTTGTTCGAACCCGATAGTTCTCACGGTCTGGCCCGGACGATTATTGATCTTTTGAACAATCGTGAAAGTTGGCCCGAAATGATTGCAGAGGGCCGCAAGTATGTTGAGGACGTGCGCAATTGGAAAAATTCCATTGCCAATTATCCGGCGATCTTTGACAGAATTGTCAAAAAGAAGACGTAACGCCCCATATTTTTGCATAGCCCTTGAACATACGACTCTGGTCAAAAGTATTTTTCACATGGGTTTTATTCGTCAGCCCGATTTCCGTCCTGAGTGTTCTATCGGTGGTTAATTGGGTCAGAGCCTCTGTGAAGGCTTGATCATCTCCGGCCGTAACGATGAAGGGTTTATTTTGCACAGGCATCATGAATTTAACATCGCCCACATCAAGCCCAACAATGGGCAGGCTAGCGGCCATGGCCTGATTAACGGAATTGGGCATCTGTTCGGTATCTGATGACAGGGCATATATATCCAGAAAGCCCAAAGCGCGGGCGGGGTCATCAATATGACCGGGAAGATATANAGTATCTTTTAAGCCATACTCGGCGATCATTTTTNCAAGTTTTGGACGTTCATTGCCTTCGCCCATAATGATGAGGCTGGTTTTTTGGTCCGGGCAGGTGCGTTGTAAATTATGAAACGCCGTGATNAGNCGNGGCAGGTTCTTTTCCGCCCGCAACGGTGTCATGGTGCCAATNACCACNTCATCCGGCTGTTTGGTGAAGCCCGGAATGATCCCGTCTTTCGGGGCGGAGGCATATAAGGCACAATCAACCCCGTTGGGGATATAGTGAATTTTACGGTCCGGTATTTTCCAGTCTGATTTACATATTTCNATTAATGTCTGGGAAGGCACGATGATGCCTTCAATATTTCGGAGCGCGAGGCGGCGGAAGTAGTTACGTTTTGGCATCGTACTGTTGGCTTCTTCCGGTCCGAATCCGCTTTCCAGATGGAAATGGCGGNAAAGGGGAAAAATGCTGTTGGCCAAAGCCCATTCGGTAGAACCCCAGTTATAGGTGAGAAGCAGNTCNGGNTTTATNTGTCCGAGNAATTTACGGTATCGCCAGACNCGNTGCAGGATATTTCCCTTATCCGCATCACCGATATCAGGGATTACATAGGGAACATTTTCCTGTAGCCGTGAGGAACAGCTATAGACATGGTCCGTCGCCAATAAAGTATGCCGTGCNAGAGGNCCGAAATGATTCATCAGATAGGAAATACGAATAGGAACGCCNCCATGTGCAAAAGACGGAATGACNTGGAAAATATGGGGTATATGCATTTTTTTTGAGGCTTTTGACGACTTTGTCATGTTTTTCTTTTAAGTTTGTGCTGTCATGAGGTGGCATATTAANTTTATTTGGTTAAAGTAGGCGAAATTNACTTATTTATCAAAGAAATACGGCAAAACGCCGGTTTCCTTAAGACAAAAAAACAAACCAAGAGGGTGCAGGTNGTGTCGAGAAATTTTTTATTCTTTATTATCGGTTTAATAGCAGTNGTTTTGGCGTATTTTGCCAATTCATCANTGGTNGTGGTTCTNGAAATGGTGACNACAGAGAGAATGCCACGGGATTTTCTNCGTCTGCTTCAGAATAGNGACCTTGTTTCTTTTGCNGGATTTACCAGTCTGTTNGGACTGTCATTTTTCNTGCTGTATCTTATTTTTCCGGTTTTTTATGTCTGGTATCATATGAATTCTGCNCGGCGCAGACTNGCCGAATTGCCGCTTATNAGTAATCTAGTCAGAAGAACGGATAAGAAGACATTTTTATCTGCTTTAAAAGGTTTGGGTTTCATTGAAAAACTTGCNGAGTCCTATGGGCCTTATCTTATGCAAGGGCCAGAGGAANTGGTATCGCCGGAAGCTTTGAAAAAGACACGGCTNGNGCGNTCTAAAGANCAAAAANTTAAAATTTCTCCNGTGAGNGTCACGGTTCCNGCNGAGGTTATTTTTAACGAAGCCAGTCTGGTGAGCGATAATCTGTTGTTGGGATTTTTCCCTCTGTTCGCCCGGGCCATGGTGGCGGCTGGTATTGTTTGTCTTGGTATATCTGTAATGTCTTTGTCTCTTAATGAGACTGCGGCAGAGGGGAGCTTGCTTTCCGCTTTGCAGCCGGGAATGATGGCTTTGCTGTATCTTTTGATATCGGCCATTATCATGGTATCTCTTTCGAACCTGATGAGTTTGGTTTTAGGGCAAAATGCTGGCATGGTAGCACGAAAGATAAATGGATTATTTCATCAGAATGGCTGGCAACAGGATCTGGATAAAATTACGACGAGCCTTGAAGGAAATTCGGCGACGGAGATGCTGGAAACGGTGCTGCAAAAAAGCCTTGATAAACCCATGAAGGAAATTTCTAATGCCGTTAAGGCGCTGGCGTCGGAACAAGAAAAGAAACTGGATAATATTCTGTCAAGAACACTGGATAATTTTGCCAATGATCTGGTGAAGAAATCAGGGGCGGATATGGGGAGTTTGAACAAGACCCTCAGAGACGCCGCCCTTGCCGCGGACCAGATGAAAAAACAGTTTACCAGTGCCAATACAGAATTCTCGAAACAAATGGATAAGCAGTCCACGGCCATTGCCAAACATTTGACGGATATGCAAAAAACACTGGGCAATAGCGAAAGAACTACGCAGGCGGGTAGCGAGAAGATAATATCCTCTTTAGCCAAAGAAGTTGAAAATACATATAAGAAATTTAGCGGCTATATGGATAGCAGCCTGAAAAAACTTGATGAAAAACAGATCAAGATTGAAACATCCGCCAATGACAAGGATGGTATTCTGAAAGACTTGCATGCCACCGCAAAAGATTTGGCAACCATTTCAAATGCGTCAGGTATGTTGCTGGAACGGTTCATTACATTGGCAACGGAACTGGATGGCGTGCTCAGGAATATCAAAGAAAATGGCGGCGGGCACTATAGTGAAAATACCGAGAAACGGGATAAGCTTAAACAGGCCATGGTGAAATTGAAAAAAATCAACAAGGACAGGATTAACGAGCTCCCAGATATGTAAAAATCTGGATATGTAAAAATCTCGATGGGTTAAAGAAATTTGGCCAAGACATCGCGGTAGTTGCGGCTGACCTGTAATTTGGCACCGCTTTCCAACGTGATCTGATATTTACCGCCGCTGGTGGGCTGAAGTTCTTTCACTCTGGAAAGATTTATGATTGTTGAGCGGTGGACCCGTTGGAATATTTCCGGGTTCAGTCTCTTTTCCATATTCTTCATGGTTTCCCGTAAGATATGGGTTTTATCCTCCACATGAAGGCACATATAATCCCCCGCGGCATCAATCCATTCAATAGCATCTATGGTGACGCGGGTGATCTGTCCCCGGTCTTTTATATTCAGGTGGGTCTCGTAATTATTTTCCAGAGTGAGACCCTGTGAATTGATTATTTCTGATAATTCAAGGGTAGGGGGATTGTCCAGCGACCGGATCAGATTGATGAGTTTGGCATTCTGTTCCACGGTAATCCGTTCCTGAAGTGTCTCCCGGACCTTTGTGATGGCCTCTGACAGGCGNTCTTCCTCAATGGGTTTTAACAGATAATCCTGAGCATGGGCCTCAAAGGCCTTGATGGCATATTGGTCAAATGCGGTGGCAAAAATAACCAGTGGCATTTCTTCTTTGGCTAAGGCTTTAACAACCGCAAAACCATCAAAACCCGGCATCTGGATATCCAGAAAAACAAGGGCAGGGCGTTCGGCGCGTATTTTCTTGATGGCTTCCCGGCCATTGGCGCAGGTGCCGATGATCTCTATATCGTCAAATTCTTGCAGCCGCAATTCCAGTCCCCGCAGGGCAAGCGGTTCATCGTCAACCAACAGGGTTCTGATTTTTTGATCTGTCATGCTGTGTTCTCCGCATAGGGTTCGTTGGTGTTCTCATCGGCCGTATATTCACAAGGCAGGGTAATTTTGATGGTGACGCCCTGTGATTCCCGGCTGATGATGTCAAAGCTACTGGTTCCGGGATATAGCTTTGACAGTCTTTCTTTGGTATTGGCAATACCAACGCCACTNGACGTTTGGTGTTGTGTTNCGGTTTGGCCCTTGCCGAAACNCGGTCCATCATCGGAAAGNGTGATATTNANNTTATCATCCTTGATGATGGCTTTGATGGTGATGGTGCCGCCATCGANCTGAGGATTGATGGCATATTTTATGGAGTTCTCNACAAGGGGCTGTAACAATAGATTTGGGATCATAGCCGCCTTGGCCTCGTCTGANATATCGATGATGATTTTCAGGCGCTCCTGAAACCGGACCCTTTCAATATCAAGATAAAGCGACAGGGCATATACTTCTTCTTCCAGTGTGGTTTTCTGCATGGGTTGGCTGACCAGACTGAATCTCAAAAAAGCACTCAGTTTGGTCAGCATGCTGTTGGCTTCTTTTGCCTGCTTGTCCAGAACCAGCGTGGAAATTGCGTTGAGGGTGTTAAACAAAAAATGAGGATTTAATTGATAGCGCAGCATTTTAAGCTGGGCCTGATGGGCCTGAGCCGTGGCCGCCAGATACATTTCTTTTTGTTTTTGAAGTTGGAAATGATTGTTGATAATGAAATATAGCCCGGTCCAAGCCATAAGAACAAAGGTGTCATAAAGGGTGCGGTATAAAAACCCGAGGCCCTTCATGGTCCAGTCNGGGTCATAGAGNTGGTTCATGGACCAGACTTCCACGAAAGAAAACAGCATGGAGCTTATCACAATNCANAGAGTNACCGATGTCAAAAGCATAAGCGGNAACATGTCTGTTCGTCTTAAAAACTGGTAAATATGGCGCATGCCTATGGTGATCCAGAAGCCNCCGATGACGCCCATTAGGACAGCGTAAATAAATTCNGGTTTTTCGCCAAGAGCATAGGCNTTCAGNGTNCGGGCGGCACAATAAGCCGTCCAGCCAAAAATCTGTAAACTCCAGAAGAGCTGTTCTTTATGTTCGATAAGGTTTTTTAATTTTTGATCCAAATGTCACCTAGCATGTGGGAAATTTCTTGTTTCCCTGTCCGTGGCTCAGCGAAACCCCGTAAATATAGCTTTGTCCTATACGGATAATCAAGGCATCTCTTGTGATTTTATAGTTTNCAGTNGCAGGAGTGGGNGGCAGCAGGCAGGGCATCCACGACAAGCTGTGTGGTCTCGGCGGATGCCCTTGCCAATGCCGTCCCTACGGAGGACTGGAGTTGTAAGGAGGTATTCTTAATTACGGTCAAAANTATTGAACNATTTTTCAGCATTATAATATTCTAGCTTTATTGTATATTCATTAACATATTAAATAATTTTTTGTCTGTCTTTTCTTNTGTAAAAANTAACAGGTNACGTTNATAATAATAATTCTTTTGCGATTAAACCACTTTTGAATAGGATGAAATGGCGCAANAGAGGANCGATAAGGCAATTAATCATGTTTATTGTNGTTTTTTCATGTAAACTTGNCTGATCAGATAACGTCANATATTNGGGGTGTCAAAATGAAAAANAGATTCGAAAAAACGATAAAATTATGTTTGATAGTTNTTTTTATGGGCTTCTTCAGTGTGGAGGTTCACTCAAAACCACTTGAGGCTGAATTTATTGGCAACGAAGCCTTTCGGATCACCGATGGCGATTATATTCTGATGATAGATTTCCCCTATCAGTCCGGCGCTTATGGTTCTATGGAATATGATTTCTTTTTTCCGGGAACAACGGGGAAGGTCTTGTCGCTGATTACCCATAGACATCTTGACCATTTTGACCCCATTTTATTCAGCGAACAGAAGTGGAAAATTGTTGGNCCCNAGGAGGTTACGGTGNCNTTGGCNCGGGATAAAGTTTTGAAACTTACGCCCAATGTTGCTTTTGGACCGATACATATTACNCCGCAAAAGAGCNCGCATGGTAATACGGAACATTATTCTTATTTGGTGAATTGGCATGGTTTGCAGTTGTTTTTTACCGGTGATACAGAGGATGTGGNCCAGTTAAAGAACNTNCCGGAACTGGATGCCCTGTTCATCACATCCTGGTTTTACCGCAAGGCAAAAATGAATNATGCCTTGCCGGAAACTAAAAAAATTATTATTTATCATCATAAGGAAAAAGATATTGTTCCNGGCTGCTCTGGTTGTATCATTCCCGTGCAAAAGCAAATCATTGATATTAAATAGAGGAAGAATATGACAANCGAAGGTATCACCGAAGACATTATNGGCCNTACACTGGTCGGTTCGGGNCCGCAAAAAGTTATTATTCTTCATGGCTGGTGGGGGGATTATACGGCTTATNATGCGATGCTGCCCTATCTGGACGGGGAGAAATTNACCTATGCTTTTATGGACTACCGGGGATATGGCAAGTCTGTNCATATGGCGGGGGATCACACGATNGAACAGATCGCAGATGATGCGATNGCACTGGCCGACNANNTNGGTTGGNAAAAATTCCANGCTGTCGGTCATTCCATGGGNGGNATGGCGGTTCAAAAAATTATGGTTAAAGCAAGCGGCAGAGTTACGTCAGTCTTTGCGATAACGCCGGTTCCGGCCTGTGGNTCCCCTCTNGATAAAGACGGCAGNGCGTTATTCCACGGCGCAGGGGCANATGATGAAAANCGCAAGGCTATCTTGAATTTTCTCACCAGTGGNNGGCTTTCGGATAGCTGGTATGNTTATATGGTNCGCCGNTCCCGTGAAACGACGACGGCAGANGCCTTTCATGATTATATGCTGGCNTGGACCGAAACGGATTTTACGGAAGAGGTCCGGGGCAATGAAACCCCGATTTTGGTGTTGGTGGGGGAATATGATCAGGCGATCACCGCAGATGCCATGACCCAAACCCTTCTNGAATGGTGTCCCAATGCCACCTTTGATATCATTCAAANTTCCGGTCATTTTCCCATGGCAGANACCCCGGTGCGACTGGCAACGATTATGGAGAATTTTTTAATCAAGAACAGTTGACCTGTCCGGTGAAAAATCCGATACCTGTAGCCGTATGTGTCAATCAGGGTAGACAACATTGTAATGCATGATTCATTGGATAAAGATAATAACAGGAATAGCCCTCATCAGGATGTGTTCGAAGTAACACCGGAACTGATCGAGGAAATTTCTCATGCTCTGAGGCAAGATGATGCCGAACAGCTTGAATATCTCCTTGAATCTTTACATTCTGCNGATATCGCCAATATTCTGGAACAGCTTCGCGAGGAAGAACGTGCGGGGCTGACCGCTTATTTNGGTGCGAAACTTGANCCGGAAGTCCTTACCGAGNTGGAGGATGCGGCCCTTGATCAAGTCATCAAGGAGATGGATGACAAAGATGTTATCGAAGCCATCAGCCAGTTGGAAAGTGATGATGCGGTCGATGTTCTGGAGGATATNGANCTTAAAAACCGCGAGCGNATCATTGCNGCGATGCCTCATGAAGAACGGCTTGCGGTAGAGGAGGGGCTGGCCCACCCCGAAGATAGTGCGGGCCGTATGGTCCAGAAAAATGTCATCACCGTGCCCGGCGCATGGACGGTCGGCAAGGTGATTAATTTCTTACGCTCGGAAGAAGAACTGCCCTCTGAATTTTATGAAATTTTTATTGTTGATCCGCTGCATCATCCCATCGGGACGGTTGCCCTGAGCCATCTGATCCGTACGCGGGATCAGGTTCGGGTCAGTGAAATAATGGATACGGACCCAAAAGTTGTTCCGGCGGATACCGATCAGGAAGAAGTCGCTCATATGTTCCGGCAATATGATCTGACATCCATGGGGGTCACCGATGATAATGGTCGGTTGTTGGGCATGATCACCGTTGATGATGTGGTGGACGTGATCGATGAGGAAGCCGAAGAAGATATTCTGCGGATGGCCGGGGTGCAGGAAACTGATATTACGGAATCCATCTTTGAGGCTTCCAAAAACCGTATTGTCTGGCTTCTGGTTAATTTGGGAACTGCCATTTTGGCCTCCATGGTTATCGCTCTTTTTGATGGCAATATAGAACAGATGGTGGCATTGGCTGTTTTGATGCCGATTGTGGCGAGCATGGGCGGCAATGCGGGAACCCAGACCATGACCGTGACGGTGCGCTCTCTGGCCACCAAAGATTTAACATCATCCAATGTGCGGCGGGTTATTGCTAANGAATTTGCCATTGCCACCCTGAATGGNANGGTTATGGCCATCATCATTGGCTTGTTGTCTTTTGCTTATTTCAGTAACCCGATGCTTGGAATGGTGATTGCCGTTGCCATGATTGTTAATATGGTTATGGCGGGGCTGGCCGGAATATTGATTCCTGTGGGGCTGGTCAGGGTTAATATCGACCCGGCACTGGCCAGCAGTATTTTTGTGACCACCGTGACCGATGTGATTGGCTTTTTTGCTTTTCTGGGTCTGGCGTCAATATTTCTTATGTAGAGTTTCGATGACCGTTCATATTTTAAAATTATGTGTTGGCATTGATAGTGTCGAACATCTGATAGAGGTCAGAAAAGGCCGGGAACAGACGTTACCCGACGGCACGCCCTATAATTACCACATCACCCGTTCTCGTCCGCGCCGTGCGGAAGAAGTCCTGGCAAACGGCTCCATATATTGGATCATCAAGGGGTTTATATTGGTCCGGCAACGCATTATCGCTCTGGAGCAAGTGGAAACAGAGAATGGCGTGAAATGTAAAATCATTCTGGATACGGAATTGGTCCGCACGGAAAGCCAGCCTCGCCGTCCTCATCAGGGCTGGCGTTATCTGGAGTCCGGGGATGTGCCGCGGGATATTGCGAACGGACAGGCGGTGGATGATTTGCCTGCCGACTTGTCTGCAAAGCTTCGGGAAATGGGTCTGATATAGAATAACGCTGTGGAAAGACTCTAGAAGAATATTTTAATGGGCATATTGTCAATTAGGCGTGTCTTGCCGACCACGGCGGCGACCAGAACTCGGGCTAAAATCGGCGATGATTCTGCTACGGTATGGCTGATAGGTTCCAGATTATCAGATTGCCGGATTTCAAGATATTGAACCTCTTTAAAGCCGGAATCCAGGAGATGCTGGTTACCTTTTTCCAGTGCTTCTTCAATGGATAGAATGCCGCCCTCAATCTCACTGATGATCTGTTGCAGGGTTTTGGGGATTTCCAGCGCAATTTTCCGTTCTTTCGGGGTGAGGTAGACATTACGGGATGAGGTCGCCAGTCCGTCATCATCCCGGATAAGTTTGCCGCACATCACATCTGTGGGAATATCCAGATCTTTGGCCAGTTGTTTTAAGACTGTATATTGTTGAAAGTCTTTTTCGCCGAACAGCGCCACATCGGGCAGGCATTGCAGAAGAAGTTTTGTCACAACCGTGGTCACACCGTCAAAATGACCGGGGCGTTTGGCCGCGCAAAGACCTTCGGTGATTTTAGAGACAGATACGTTGGTCAGGAAGCCTTCGGGATATATTTCGCTGACTTCCGGGGTATAAAGCAGGTCCGTATTCACTTCTTCCAGTTTTTTAATATCGGCAGTTTCCGATCTGGGGTATTTATCGAAATCTTCGTTGGGGCCAAATTGTTTTGGATTGANAAAGATACTGACGACCACCTTGTCCACATGCTTTTGTATTTCCTTAATCAGGGATAAATGGCCGTGATGAAGGGCACCCATAGTGGGAACCATGCCCACTTTCAGGCCGCTCATATGCCATNCCCGAACTTTGGTGCGGAGTTCCTTCTTCGAACGAACGATCTGGACGGAGGATGTCGTCATACTGTAATCCTGTTATCTGCTATTTTNTATCTGCTATTTTCCAGCCGGGCCANCCTGAAATCAGTNAATTTATTGACCCGGATAATATTNTTGATNTTTTCCACATATNCCTGACCTTCTTCTGAATAGTTGGTCAGCGTTTCCACAAGCGGGATGACATCAATGATCTGGTCATCTCTGAANNCACGCCTTTCCTGNCGCAANGCCGNATATGCCTTATGGGTATTNAGATTTAACATATAACTGTCAACGGCTTCTATGATATATTTAAAGCATTTCATNCGNTGTGTTTTGCCTTNGGCCCGTTGTGCNGGCACCATGCCNCAACCATTGCCCCANGTCCATTGACCGTAAAGCGCATTACCNTGNTGGGCGAAACGTGANGTCCCCCAGCCGCTTTCCTGTGCCGCTTGGGCCAGNGCAAGTTCCGGCGGTATAATATTCATTCTGGTGAGNAGTTCATCGAGAATATCNCCGGTGCGGTNGACAAAGTCCTGAACATCNCGGANTTTTACTTTGTAATGNACCAGTTTTTGGGTCAGCCAGTAATATTCCGGCTCAGAGACNTTNGCGCCTATGGTGAGTTTAAGAANGATNTTCTTNAGTNTTTTACGGTCCTGACGAATGGTTTCATTGACTTTNAGGATCGGNGGNAGAAGCGTGGAAAAAAACAATTCTTTTTTNATTTTNCTNTTTTTTATACGGGTCANTTCACGGGGCATNTTGGCGAAATACACTTCCGGCACNGCTGACTGNTTTTTCCGGATNCGNTGCACGTCAAAACCATAAGCAGCCAGAATTTTCATGGCGTATACGCCATCGGGTAANGNGATATTTTTGACCAGTTCGATGGGCGAATGATACTGCTTGCTCTTTCCGATCTGCCAATTTGCCACCTGAATCGGTCCGCCGACGAAAAACACNGTTGCAATGAAGATTAGAATAGTGTCTTTGATTGCGGTATGATGNTGGCGTTTATACATTTTTGTCATTCATATTAGTTGNATCTNGCATTATAATCGGTCTGGCCAGTTAACAGGTTTGATGATAATAAATAGTTTATAATAAAATGTGCGTAAAAAAACCAGAGATTAGATTTGAAAACATGGGTTTTCAGAAAACAGGTGAGACAGAATGAACCAAAGCGCGATGAAAAAGATAAATGGAAAANCACATATCATTGTGGTTGGTAATGAGAANGGCGGTTCGGGNAANTCCACATCGGCCATGCATATTGTGGTTAGCNTNNTGGAGCGAAATTACAGTGTNGCGATCATTGATCTNGACGCNCGTCAGAAATCACTCGCNCGNTATATTGANAACCGNCAGGCCTATGCGGACCAGCATAACCTGAAATTATCCATGCCGACGGTTCATATTCTGGAACGNGNCGNAGNGGNNACGNTTGAGGNNATNGAACANCAGGACGAGNNAAACTTTNCATCNCTGCTGGANGANTTAANCGGTNAAAATGATTTTNTCCTNATTGANTGCCCCGGAAGTGACAGCTTTNTNTCCAGACTNGCCCATATTTCGGCAGATACGNTGATTACNCCATTGAANGACAGNTTTGTNGATGTTGATCTGCTGGCGGTGGTNAATCCGGATACTTATAAGGTGGAGANGNTGAGNCTNTATAGTGAAATGGTGTGGGAGGCGCGTAAACGCCGGGCCATGAAAGANCGGGGCACCATCGACTGGATCGTGATGAGAAACCGCACGTCTGCCCTTGACGCGAAAAATAAACGCCGGGTGCATGATGTGTTGACCCAATTGCAAAAACGTGTGGCTTTCCGTTATGTGCCGGGTTTTGGGGAACGGGTGATTTACCGTGAATTATTCCCAAAAGGATTAACGCTCGTCGATTTCAAGAATAATGGCCGTGAGAGAATGACCATGTCCCATGTGGCCGCTCGTCAGGAAATAAGACGCCTTATGGATGATTTAAAGCTTCCCGGTTGGAATAATGCTGCTGTTGCTGCGGCGGAATAGGAACAGAATATGCCGTTTGTCTTGATATTAGTCGGTTTTGTCTTTCTGCTTTATGTGATCTCACGTTTTATGCAACAGTCTAAATCTGAAAAACTGAACCGTCTGTTTCGCTATGGGTTTGCCGTGATACTCGGTTTTCTGGCGTTTTTAATTACGTTCCGGGGAAATGTTGCCGCTGGCGGTATCTTGGGATTATTGTCCTTTTTATCGGCTCAGGGAAGTCTTTGGCGATTTATGGTCGGTGGCCCACCGAAAAAAATGGCAAACCGGGGAGGGGCACCTGCTCGCGGGACATCTATGACGCGGGACGAAGCCCTTGATATTCTGGGCCTGTCGGGAAATCCGGCGCAAGCAGAAATAAAAGAAGCCCACCATAAGATGATGGTGAAAATGCATCCGGATCAAGGGGGGTCAGATTATTTCGCGTCCAAGCTTAATCAGGCGCGAGATATACTTCTTTGAGCTGCATAGCGCTGCCTTTGTGAAGTTTTTGTTGCACTGCACAAAAAATATTTGACATCCTACCGTATTATCCTATATATAAGGCGTAAGGTAAATATTGCGCTGCACAATTTTGTGTGAAAATGTGATTTCAAAAGGATAATATTATGGCGACTGCGAAAACGGCTAACAAAGCAAAAACAACTACAACAGAAGACAAAACATTCAAAGCTGCACAGGAAACTGTTCAGAAAACGGTTCAAGCTGCACAGAAAACCGCACAGGAAAATGTGAAGGTTGCTCAGGAAAATGTCCAGAAAGCTGTTAAGACAGCACAGGATACTGCGAAGAAAACTGTTAAGGCAGCGCAGGTAAATGTTGAGAAAGCTGTTAAAGACGCCACCAGTAACCTTGGTGATGTTAAAGAATTCAGCAAAGCGAATTATGAAGCTATCGTTGCTTCCAGCAAAGCTGCGGCAGAAATCGCTAAGACTGCGAATGCTGAATTTATCGAAAATTCTAAAAAAGCAGTTGAAAAGAGTGTTGCAGATACGAAAGCACTATTCGCGGCAAAAACACCTGCTGAATTCTTTGAACTTCAGGCAAGTATTTTCAAAACGCGTTACGAAGAAATGATGAGTGAATCAACACGGTTCAAGGACGTTGTTTCCAAAAACGGAACACAGGTTGTTGAGCCTTTGAAAGCACGCTACGAAGCCGTTGCTACAAAATACAATCTTCCATTGGCCAGCTAAGTCTGAGCGAATAACTTTACTGATACTGCCAAGTATCGGGCCCGGCTTTTGGTCGGGCCTTTTTTTATGCCTGTTCCGTCCGGCTCATTCCAACTGGAAGTTTGGGCAAATTAACGTTACATTAGGGGACGCAGGATAAAATAGTACCGGAAATATTATAGTGACGGATAATTTTTTACCCGATTTTCCATTCATGCCTTTAAATTTGCCGGGAACTTTCTATGTATTGTAAATAACAGGGTCAAAAATAATAATGGCAACTATATGAGTGAAGATCAAAAGGACGACAAGGACAATGGGAAAACGGGTGTAATAACCAAAACGCGCCCGAAAACCAAGAAACCGTCCATGTATAAGGTTCTCATGTTGAATGACGATTACACGCCTATGGATTTCGTTGTTCATACTCTTTTGAACTATTTTCAGAAAACAGAGGATGAGGCTGTACAGATTATGCTGAATGTTCATCAGACAGGTGTCGGCTTGTGTGGTGTTTATAGCTTTGAAGTCGCAGAAACTAAGGTCATGCAAGTGACTGATAATGCCAGACGCAATGAACATCCGCTTCAGTGCACTTTGGAAAAGGAGTAATCACTTATGCCAACATTTTCCCCAAATCTTGAACATACGCTACATCGGGCCGTGGGCGAGGCTAACCTGCGCAAACATGAATTCGCCACATTAGAGCATTTGTTGTTCGGGCTGCTGGACGATAAGGATGCGGTGGCCGTGTTACGGGCTTGCGATGTGAACGTGCGCCAGCTCCGCGCGGAGATAAAGGCTTATCTGGATACAGAACTTGATAATATCAAAACTGAGCAGGGCGGCGAAGCCAGTCCCACATCCGGTTTTCAGCGGGTCATCCAGCGGTCAATTTTACATGTGCAAAGCTCTGGCCGGGAAGAAGTGACCGGGGCCAATGTACTGATTGCGCTTTTCACGGAACGGGAAAGTCACGCGGTTTATTTCCTTCAGCAATATGACATGACCCGTCTGGATGCGGTTAGCTATGTATCTCATGGTTTGGCTAAATCATCAGGAAAAATTAGCGAGGAAGAAACCCCTATTGGGGCAGAGGAAGATTTCGAACCGGAGGAGAAAGAAGAAACGGCGCTGGAGAAATATTGCGTTGATCTGAATGAAAAAGCCCGCGCGGGCAAGATTGACCGTCTGATTGGGCGGGAACATGAAGTTGAACGGACGATTCAAATTCTTTGCCGCCGGTCCAAAAATAATCCGCTCTACGTTGGTGATCCGGGAGTGGGGAAAACCGCCATCGCCGAAGGGCTTGCCCGTCATATTGTGGAGAAAAAAGTCCCGGAAGTTCTGCAAGATGCTACGATTTTTTGCCTTGATATGGGCACGTTGTTGGCCGGAACCCGTTATCGGGGCGACTTTGAGGAACGGCTAAAAGCGGTTATTACCGAGGTGGAGGAGCATGAAGGGGCGATCCTGTTCATTGATGAAATCCACACCATAATCGGGGCCGGGGCCACCAGTGGCGGCGCTATGGATGCGTCCAATATGTTAAAACCTGCCTTGTCATCGGGGGCCATTCGCTGCATTGGCTCAACCACTTACAAGGAATATCGTTCTCATTTTGAAAAAGATCGGGCGTTGCTGAGAAGATTCCAGAAGATCGATATCAAGGAACCAACGGTCCCAGAGACCAAGGAAATTCTGAAAGGTCTGCGGAAATATTTCGAAAAACATCACAGTGTGAAATATAGCGATGATGTTATTGATGCCGCCGTTGATCTGTCTAACCGTCATATTAATGACCGGAAGCAACCGGACAAATCCATTGATGTCATTGACGAAGTGGGGGCCGCACAGATGCTATTGCCGCCGGAAAAACGGAAAACGGACATCTCTGTTGAGGATGTGGAAGTTGTGGTGTCTAAAATCGCCCGTATTCCGGCAAAGACCGTTTCCAAAGATGACACGGCTGTTCTGGCGAGCATAGGTACGGACCTTAAACGGGTCATATATGGTCAGGATAAGGCCATTGAGACGCTGGTAGACGCCATACGGCTGTCGAGGGCCGGATTGCGGCAGGATGATAAGCCTATCGGCAGTTATCTCTTCTGTGGCCCCACAGGGGTCGGNAAAACGGAAGTCACCAAACAAATGGCCAGCCTTCTNGGGCTGGAATTACACCGTTTTGATATGTCGGAATATATGGAACGTCATTCCGTATCCCGGCTGATCGGGGCACCACCCGGCTATGTGGGCTATGATCAGGGCGGCTTGCTTACCGATGCTGTGGATCAATCNCCNCATTGTGTGATTTTACTGGATGAGATCGAAAAGGCCCATCCGGATATCTATAATATCCTGTTGCAGGTCATGGACCACGGCAGGCTGACCGACAGCAATGGCAAGAAAATNGATTTCCGTAATGTGATCCTTGTGATGACNACCAACGCCGGGGCGATGGAAATGAGCAAGGAAGCCATTGGCTTTGGNGCNAATGTTCGCGAAGGCGATGACGAAGAAGCCATTAAAAANCTGTTCACCCCGGAATTCAGAAANCGGCTNGATGCCACNGTGTCCTTTAAAAACCTGTCACCGNATNTCATGGGACGGGTGGTGGAGAAATTCATACTTGAANTGGAAATGCAGTTGGAAGAACGTCATGTGCATATCAATATGACNCCTGCGGCGAAAACATGGCTTTCNGAAAANGGCTATGANCGTCTTTATGGNGCGCGNCCTTTGGCNCGGACCATACAGGANTATGTCAAAAAACCGTTGGCCAATGAGCTGTTATTTGGCAAGNTGNTCNATGGCGGTGAAGTTCTGGTNAGGGTAAAAGACAATAAATTGATATTCGATATCGAANCCGCGCCNGCNCCCGTTAAAAANATCACCGANGAGAGTTCCGATAAGCCNAAGGAATATGTNAAATAANNNGTNAGAATGTTTGTTCATTTGGAATTCAGGTAGGANATCGTATAATCATTNNTGATGGTAATATTTCATATAAGGAAAAAACCAATGTTTGGNAAAATACTTGTTTTCGTATTAAGTTTGNCTTTCATTCCCGTCGCNGCATTCGCNGGCGGTAAGNATCAGGATAAACTGGNNAAGGCNCTGNAAAAATACGAGAAAACCGGCAAGGTTGAGAGATGCATCAGGACAACCAGTATTAAGACCAGTCGGGTGATTGACGATTANAATATTCTTTTCATCATGAATGGNAAAAAGGCTTANCTNAATACGATGANGCATCGTTGTTCGCGTCTGGGNTTTGAAAAATCCTTNAGTTANAAGCTGCATACCANTCANCTCTGNAATGTGGATATCATAACGGTTTTCGACAGTTCNGGCGGNATACAGGGNCCTTCNTGCGGATTGGGAAAATTCGTGGAATATAAAAAGAAGCCNAAGANTAGANAAAAANTANCNCAGNCTTTTANNCNTTTTNNTCCTTATCCTTTNTTAAAAGGGGCGAAGCGTAACAGGACTTCCTTGTCCTGACGGATCGCCTCTCTTTCATGGATCAGATAATCTGATATGGCNTNCCGGAAGGANGGATTACTGATCCAATGGGCNCTGTGGGTGGATGTNGGCAGATANCCTCTGGCCAGTTTATGNTCGCCCTGCGCNCCGGCCTCNACTTTTNTCAGACCNTGNTGAATGGCATATTCTATGGCCTGATAATAGCATACCTCAAAATGNAGNAATCTGTGATCTTCNATCGCGCCCCAATANCGNCCATAGAGGGTATCGTCNCTGATAAGATTTAAGGCTCCNGCAATATATCTGTTGTCGCGTTTGCACATAATCAGAAGAATNCGGTCNGCCATNCTTNCCCCAAGGAGNGAGAAAAATTCCCGGTTTAANTAGGCCTGTCCCCATTTNCGGTTGCTGGTATCCAGATAAAAAGAATAATAATGGTCCCAATGNTCTTCGGTAATATCTTTGCCCGANAGCCGTTCGATTTCNATATCATTGAGGACGGCCTGTTTTCTCTCTTTACGGATATTTTTCCNCTTGCGGGAGGACAGGGCCATGAGNAANTCCTCAAAAGAGNCATANCCTTCATTGAGCCAGTGGAATTGCTGATCCAACCGCTGTAAAAANCCATGGTCCGCCATCATGTCCCATTCCGCTTTTTCGGCAAAGGTCACATGGAGGGAGGATATGCTAAATTTTTCNGTCAGGGAGAGNGCAGAGCTTATCAGNNGCTGTTGAATTTCNGGNCTGTNCTCACCGGGNANNGCCATCAGCTTTGAGGCNGTNACNGGGGTAAAAGGAATTGAGGATTGCAGNTTGGGGTAATATTGNCCCCCNGCATTNTGGTANGCATTGGCCCAAGCATNATCAAAGACATATTCGCCCCGGGAATGATTTTTCAGATACAGNGGCATGANGCCGACAAGGANATCGCCTTTCCAAAGNAGGATNTGCTGGGCTTGCCATCCGGTTTCNGCNGTGGCCGAACCGCTGTTTTCCAGTGCGCTNAGNAATTGGTGGGACAGGAAAGGNTTATGNCCNGTGGCAGCGTTAAAACAACAGCTATTCCAGTCCTGNTGGGANACNTCNGANAGGCTGGTGATGANTTGGGCGTTGTAGAGGCTCATANGTCTAGATTNTCATAAATGCGATTGTCGGTATNTTGCGCGGCTTTCCGGCGCAGTTCTTCTGTGCGGACTGTCCAGGTTAACACAGGTATATTCTGCGCCCGGCAATATTCTGTGACCGTATTGGGCAGGGCTGTGATGTCATAGGCAATGAAGTCCACCGCTAAGGAGACAATCAGTGATGTTTGGTTGGCGAGAGAAAAAAACGCTTCGGGCATTTCACCATCATTGAGGGGGGTAGCGACCAAGCCGCGCAGCACATGGGGAGCGTGTTTCTGGAACCAACGAATGATATCCGGGTAAAAAGACATGATGGCAACCGGGCCGCTATAGTCTCGAATGTCGTCATAAACCGCTTTGGCTATCTGATCCAATTGTCCTTGATCTCCCTTGATTTCAATCAAGACGGGATAGTTCCGGTCCGTTACCGTCAACAGTTCCTTTAAGGTCGGGATGGTGTCATTGGAATCGGTTAAGGTGAAGCTTGTCAGTTGCGCTGCCGTAAAATCCTGTATCTGCCCCGTCTGTCCCGTCAACCGTTCAAGTGATACATCATGGAACACCATAGCTTTACCGTCTTTGCTCAGCAGGACATCAAGTTCGAACCCGTGACCGCGATCATTGGCCGCCTGAAAGGCAGAAGGAGAATTTTCCACATGACTTGTGAGGGGGCCATGTAGCCCCCGATGGGCAAAGGGAATATCAGTCAACCATTCATGTGACACGTTAAGAAATCTCTATAAGAGCATCAATTTCCACAGGAACATTGAGGGGAAGAGAATTTGTTCCCACCGCTGAACGGGAATGTCTTCCCGCATCGCCAAAGACCGCAACCATCAGGTCAGAGGCACCGTTGACGATGGCCGGTTGGCCGGAAAAACTGTCCTGACAATTTACAAAAGCGCCCAGCTTGACGATTCGGACGATGCGGCTAAGGTCGCCGCCACAGGCTACTTTGGCTTGACTGATGATATTAATGGCACAAAGACGCGCGGCTTTAACGGCATCTTCTTCGCTGACTTCAACGCCAACTTTGCCCAGATAAGGAAACGTTCCTTCGGAATCCACAGGAATTTGACCGGAGATGGACAGCAGGTTGCCCGTCTGGACGAAAGGCACATAATTGGCAACCGGGGCGACAGGGGTTGGCAGAATAATGCCGAGCTGTTCAAGATTTTGTTCGTAGCGGTTCGTCATAATGGTACTTTTCCTGTTATGGGTTTTCGAATGACAGAATACACGCCCTTACAGGAAAAGAGAATAGACTAACGGCGGGAGCGAATAGATTTATTGTGATACATCTTACTGTCGGCAATTTTTATGATGTCATCCAGGTTTATGCCGGGGCTGATTTCCGCAATGCCAAAGCTAGCCCGGACCGGAAGCAGGTGATTTTTATAGGTGAATTTGGTAAAATTCAACTGTTGCTGAATGAAATGGGTGCGTTGTTTTCCACCTTGCAAATCGGAATGTCGTAATAACAGGGCAAATTCATCGCCGCCCAGACGGGCCGCATAATCGGTTTGCCGTATGGCGGAGAGCAGGGTGTCCGCGACAAAGGTTAACTGGGCATCCCCGGCGGCATGGCCAAACCTGTCATTGATCTGTTTAAACCCGTCCAGATCAATATAAACAAAAATGGCCGACTCTCCATGACGCTCTGCGGCGGCGATAGCATGGGAAAGCTCTTGCATGATGCCCCGGCGGTTCAATAATCCTGTCAGGGGATCTGTTGTCGTCATGACTTCAAGCTTCTCAATACGTTCATTTTGGTCGGCGATTGTCTGTTCGGCTTCAACGACAAAATCCAGAATTTCGGCAAGGATACCCCAATTTTTGGTGGATAGATTTTTGCCGGATACCTTGAAATTCATGAGAAATTTATCAGCAAGTCGGTTGATTTCATTGGCGGGAATCCCGTTATGGGATTTCAAGGGAATGGTAAAATGATTCATGGTCATCCTTATGCGCTGCTAATCCTGNNNATTAAANNAGCAANCATCNTGCCAAGTATTAACGCATTGATTNTAAANGAATAATTATTTATCAGGGNAGGTAGGGCGGAAAAATATGCCTCATAGATCAGGTAANANATCCCCTGCCTATGGTTAATGAGTGTTAACCATAGGGTGTTTAAGTGCGCTTAAAGNCCCAGTTCNGCCCGTTTGTTCCGGGTNAGCTTTTGGCAGATGATATCATAGGCGGTTTTGANATAATCCCGGATGTCNGCNTCGCTCATNGNNTCTGTTGTNGTGATCTGNACCCATTTGGCACGNGCCAGATAGGGGGCGGGGACAATGCCCGGCAATTCACACAGGATNTGATAGCTGAGNTCNGAACATTTGAAGCTGATTTTTTGTTGCTCATTGTCNCCCCANTGAGAACATATGGCAAAAATCTTGCCGCCGATCTTCCAGACAGACGCNCCGCCCCATTGNACNACATGGGTGGCAGATTTCANCTTGCGGCAATGTTGGTCGAAATCTTCCCGGGTCATATCTCTTCCTGTGNTACGTTGAGGATGCGGCGGGACTTGTCCTGAAACAGTCNCNCTTTAAGTTTTNCACCCCGAGCTATTTTCCCATATTTGTTTTGACCTTACGCCGATCACGTTTCCAGATAGGTTCGGATGACTTGTTCTATATGGGACCAATCACGGCACCTATGATGACAGTGTTTNGATTTCTGTTCAATATCATTCAGNTGACGATTGGCGATATACTGGATGCGNAANGTATCGGGNACNAGTTCGGCCACTGATTNATGATGGTGGGAAATATCATCAATGAAGATTANTTTTTCAGGNGTNAGCTTGCGGATGGCNTCCATGANCGGTCCTTTGGGGCCNCTGCTGGATATCATGGGATAGTTGAGGNCGTTATCCNGGAACAGNTTGCGTCGCCGNTCGGCATAATCATGGGGNATATTNGTCAGGATGACAATATCACAAAATTCNGACAGATTTTTCAGATGTTTATGGACATTTTTNACCAGAGNCTGCTTCTCAACATAATTGTCAAAATAATCATCNATTATTGCTTTGAACAGGCTGCTGTCCACNGGCGCGTCATTGTCCAGATACNTGATNTTNCCTTCAAGAGCGTAGCTGGTGAAATTGACATACATGCCNTGCGTGCGCAGATAATCNGATAAGATATGGGCAAAATGCAGAATNACCTCATCCGCATCCGATATGATGACCGGGCGGTTCTTGTTAAAAGATAGAGATTCTAATTGAGCNATGGCTTGTTTCATTTTGGGTCGTCATTCCATAAAATTTTATGTGTTATAGGGAACCGTTTCGCCGCCGGGAAGGTTTTGTCGGGCCTTTTTTAAGTGTTNNGGGGCAATATTTTCCGCTTCACAAAATGCAATCAGCCTTTTTTCATTTTGNAGGAAATAATCCAGAATGCTGCCCAANGTGGCCGGGTCAGCGGCAGAACTCCTTAATTCCTCGGGGGTTATGCCGGAAANATTTAAATAGGCCAGNAATATTTCTTCATCGGCNGCCATATAGGANAGGGCTTGCAGNCCAAGAATNTCTGATTGATTGTCATTCATGGGGATACCAAAATTATTTAAAAAAAATTAAATTTATTTATACACCAGAGCCNTTCTGTTAACAGCTTTTTCATAAGATGCTAATAAAATTGTGGCATAATGTCATTCTAGGATATAAATGTANGNCAGGCAGGCGTTCATNTTTCAGGAAACTGTAATTCATTTGAACCAAGACCAGGGAAAATAAATGCGNAAAAAAATACTTGTCGTAGAAGACAACGAGTTAAATATGAAGCTTTTTTGCGATCTTCTGAATGCNCATGGGTATGATACGGTTCAGACAGNAGAAGGCATGAAGGCTCTGGAACTGGCAAGAGNAGAAAAGCCGGANCTNATTNTGATGGATATTCAGCTTCCGGAGGTTTCCGGGCTTGAAGTNACNAAATGGATTAAAGAAGATGAAGATCTGCGGTCCATCCCCATTATTGCCGTTACNGCATTCGCCATGAAGGGCGATGAGGAAAAAATTCGCGCNGGAGGGTGTGAGGCNTATATTGCCAANCCGATTTCAGTCGGAAANTTCATTGAAACCGTTAAAAAATTTGCAGGGTAAAATTACAATATGACGGCACGGGTACTTGTTGTTGATGATGTCATTCAAAACGTCAAGTTGTTGGAAGCAAAACTTGAGAGTGAATATTTTGANGTCCTGACCGCCATGAATGGCGAGGATGCTTTGGCNATNATTGAAAAAGANAATCCGGATATNGTGCTTTTGGATGTGATGATGCCGGGCATGGATGGTTTCGAAGTNTGCCGCCGTATAAAAGCCAATNNTAAATCCGCTCATATTCCNGTGATAATGGTGACGGCCCTTGATCAGCCAAAGGACCGCGTTGCNGGTATTGAGGCCGGGGCNGATGATTTTCTGACCAAACCNGTTCTGGATTTGCCTTTGTTNGCCCGTGTGCGCTCTCTGGTCCGTTTAAAGGTATTAATGGATGAGCTGCGCATGCGCGAAGCNACAGGGAAAGATTTTGGNATGAGCATTGGCTCNGACCTGAGCCGGAATATCAGCCTGAGCAATGCCAAAGTATTGTTGATTGAGGATTATGCCCGGGTTGCCGACAGAATCGTTACCTATATGNATGATATGGCAACGGTTGATGTTGATAATGNTGAAACNGGNGANNTTACNACGAANAANCTGGAAAGTTATGANCTGTTTATTATCAGCTTGAGNCTGNATAATATTGAAGGCCTTCGTATCTGTTCNCAATTNCGTTCCTCAGAGGATACCCGNCGGATACCGATTCTTGTGTTGGTGGATGAGGGGGATACGACAGGCATGGTGAAAGCCATGGANNTGGGGGTTAGTGATTATATTACCCGNCCNATTGATAAGAATGAACTTGCCGCCNGNGCCAAGTCNCAGATCAGGCAGAAAAGATACGCCAATCGTTTGCGCCGTAATATGCANAAAAGNATTGAAATGGCGATGACNGATGCGGTGACGGGATTATANAACAGACATTTTCTGTCGACCCATCTGGATAATCTTATGTCCAGTCAAAATGACAAGCGNCAGAAAGTATCNTTANTGATGATGGATTTGGATAACTTCAAANTGGTCAATGATACTTANGGNCANGCNTCCGGTGATGAAGTTCTTCANGAATTTGCCCGGCGGATCAGCAATGACATTCGCAATATTGATCTGGCCGCCCGTTTTGGCGGGGAGGAATTCGTCATTGTCATGCCGGAAACCAANCTTGAATATGCNCATTTCGTGGCGGANAGGCTTCGCATGTCCATTGCGGACGAAACCTTTGAAATTTCCGGGTCTGATGAACCGATCAAAATAACGGTGAGTATTGGTATTGCCATTGGCGGGGAAAANAATCTTTCCAGCAGCAAATTACTGGTTGCCGCTGATACGGCNNTGTATCAGGCCAAGGAAAANGGCCGTAATCANGTCTGTGGCNANGACTAGAGNCNTNCTGTTTTTATTTNACCCACAAAAAACGGCCTGAACCANAGGTNCAGACCGTTAANATANTGTCAGAAGACATAAAATTATTTAATTTTATGTTCCTTGAATTCCACATGCTTGCGGACAACAGGGTCATACTTGCGGAAAATCATTTTTTCCGTAATGTTGCGCGGGTTTTTCTTGGTCACATAATAGTAACCGGTACCGGCTGTGCTGACGAGTTTAATTTTTACGACGCTAGATTTCGCCATATGCCTGGCTCCAATGTTTAAATTCCAAAATACGTGAGGGGAAAATACAGTTATTACCTGTCAAGTCAAGTAAAAGCCGTGAAAATTCGGGGATAATTCTATCTTTTTTGCTTTCTGCTTCTTTTGTTGCCGGGGCGGCCCTTGCTTCTGCTTCGTGATTTGGGTTTTCTGGTGCTGGCCTTTGAGATTAACTCTGGATCAATCAGCTCACAGAGCAAGCCTCCGGTCATGGGATTCGCCTCTTTCAGGCGTACGGTGATGGCACCGCCAAGTTGATAGATGATGCCGGTATATTCGCCTTCCAGCATATGCAGTTCTTTATCATGGCGGAAATAGTCGCCGACCATGGAAGAGACGGGAATGAACCCATCGCCGCCAGTTTCATTAAAGGCAACGAAGAGTCCGGCGCGGCTGACTCCGGCTATTCTGGCATCGAACTGCTCGCCCACATGCTGGCTCATATAGGCCGCCACATAGCGGTCAGTGGATTCCCGTTCCGCGATCATGGAAATGCGTTCGGTTTTGCTGATATGATCCGCTGTTTCAACCAGCTTTTCCCGGTCCTGTTTAGCAAGGCCATCCTTGCCCAGTTTTAAAGCCCCGATCAAGGCCCGGTGAACCATCAGGTCGGCATACCGGCGAATGGGGAGGTGAAATGAGCATAACGGGCGAGGGACAGGCCAAAATGCCCCTGATTATCGGTGCTGTAAATGGCCTGTGACTGGGTGCGCAGGATGATGATATTGACGACTTCCGCATGGGGGCTGTCTTCTACTTTGCGCAGGATGTTATTGAACAGTTTGGGTTGCTGGACCATGCCCTTGGCAAAATTATAACCAAGACTGGCCAGAAATTCGCGTAGATTATGGAGCTTCTCTTCGCTGGGCTGTTCATGGATTCGGTAAACACAGGGCCAGCCTTTCTGTTCCAGTTCTTCTGCGGCGGCCACATTGGCCTGAATCATAAATTCTTCGACCAGTTTATGGGCTTCCAGAGCCTGTCTGGGGTGGATACCCGTGACATTACCTTTGTCGTCCAGTTCGATTTTCCGTTCCGGCATGGTCAGGTCAAGCGGTTCTCGTGATTACCTCGAAATAAGGCGATCATTGCCCAGCTGAACGGGCCGTTGTGATACAAAGGTCCCGGAATCAACA
>JAESPY010000022.1 GCA_016765435.1 Emcibacter sp. | reverse complement strand
CCTACATCATAGAGGTCTTTGATCTCGAACTTTCCTTCCAGAGAATCCAGTTCAGCTTGCTCATTTTCTACGGAGTCAGTCATTTTATTCCTCGAATTTTACTTAAACACTGATGATAACATATGTTACCATTATATTTATGTTGCACTGCAATAACAATTATATTATTTCTTAAAAAAGGTCCAGAGAGTAATTATATTTTATTTTAGGGTATAATTAACTAAAATAGCGGCCAATTTATTGTTTTTATTTATGATCATTTTTCACCGGAGTTTAAGTCATGTCAATGAAAGAAATACCTCAAAAGGATAGACCGTGGCTTTTTCGTACCTATTCTGGCCATTCTTCGGCGGCGGCGTCCAACGAACTATACCGTACAAACCTGAAAAAAGGCCAGACAGGCCTGTCTGTGGCTTTTGATCTGCCGACCCAGACTGGCTATGACAGCGATCATATTCTGGCACGGGGTGAAGTGGGCAAGGTCGGGGTGCCGATCTGTCATCTGGGCGATATGCAGACATTGTTCAAGGATATCCCGCTGGAGCAGATGAATACCTCCATGACCATCAATGCGCCCTCACCGTGGCTTTTGGCGCTGTATGTGGCCGCAGCAGAGGCACAGGGGGTGGACCGGAAGACACTGGCTGGCACGGTACAGAATGATATCATCAAGGAATATCTCAGNCGGGGTACTTATATTTTCCCGCCGGAGCCGAGCATGCGGTTGATTACCGANGTGATCAGNTTTACCTATAANGANATTCCNCGCTGGAATCCGACCAATGTCTGTAGCTATCATTTNCANGAAGCGGGGGCAACGCCGACTCAGGAACTGGCCTTTGCATTGGCGACGTCCATTGCGGTGCTGGATGCGATCAAGGCGAGTGGGCAGGTGGCGGAAGAAGATTTCCCCAAGGTCGTGGGCCGGATCAGCTTTTTTGTTAATGCGGGCATGCGNTTTGTCACNGAAATTGCCAAGATGCGNGCCTTTGTTGATCTGTGGGATGAAATCACNCGNGAGCGATATGGGGTTACAGAAGCGAAATACCGCCGTTTNCGTTANGGGGTACAGGTNAATTCACTGGGGCTGACCGAACAGCAACCGGAAAATAACGTTTACCGGATTATGATTGAAATGCTGGCGGTGGTGCTCAGTAAAAAGGCNCGCGCCCNCGCGGTACAGCTTCCGGCATGGAACGAAGCCTTGGGTTTGCCGCGTCCGTGGGATCAACAATGGTCTCTGCGTTTGCAACAGATTATGGCCATGGAAACAGATTTGCTGGAATATGGCGATCTGTTTGACGGCTCCAAAGTGATGGATGAAAAGGTGGAAAGCCTGAAGGCGGAAGCCCGTGCGGAGCTGAAACGAATCGAGGATATGGGCGGGGCCATTGCGGCGGTGGAGAGCGCCTATATGAAAAATATGNTGGTGGAAGCCAACAGCGTGCGGATTCAGGCCATTGAAAGTGGTGAAAAGATTTTGGTTGGGGTCAATAAATTTTTGGAAACCGCACCATCTCCCTTGATGGCAGGGGGTGACGGCGGAATTATGACCGTGGACCCGGCCGCAGAAGTGGAGCAGATTGCNCGNNTGAATGCNTGGCGGGAACAGCGGGATGAAACNGCGGTGGCGGCGGCCATTGCNGATTTGAAAGCGGCNGCGGCNTCGGACCGTAATATTATGGAACCGAGCATTGTGGCGGCCAAAGCNGGNGTGACCACGGGTGAATGGGGACAGGCGCTTCGGGATGTGTTCGGCGAATATCGGGCGCCGACCGGGGTTGGCTCTCAGGACGGAGACGTTGAGAAATTTNAAGAGATTCGTAAAAAGGTCGATCAGATTTCAGAAAAATTGGGGTCTCAATTACGTTTTCTGGTGGGTAAACCGGGTCTTGACGGCCATTCTAACGGCGCCGAGCAGATTGCGGTCCGGGCGGCACAGGCGGGCATGGATGTTATTTATGACGGGATTCGTTTGACCCCTGATGAGATTGTNTCTTCCGCGCTGGAACATAAAGTTCATGCGGTGGGCCTGTCTATATTGTCTGGCTCTCACATTCCGCTGGTGCGTCAGGTAATGACTTTGATGGAGGAAGCGGGCCTTAGTTCAGTTCCGGTGGTTGTTGGCGGCATTATTCCGAAAGAAGATGAACAGACGTTATTGGATATGGGCGTTGTTCGTATTTATACGCCAAAAGATTATCAGATGACGGATATTATGGCAGATGTGGCTGATATCGTTGGTCGCCGTCATAATAGTTATCCTTTTTAATTAGAGGGGGCTCTGCCCCCGCGCCGTGGTCGCTCCNCCGTNNNCGCATTGGCTCGGGCGCNCACTTGCGCTTGCCTTCGCCTGGTCGGCTCCGGGTTGGTGTATTATTTGGTTGAGATACGGCTTGGTTTACCTATAGTGATGGAAATAATGAGAGTGAGAAAATGAAAAAAATTCTATATGTAATGTCTTTGATTATGCTGTTTGGGGTGGTTTCTGCAAGGGCGTCTGATGATAAAGCGGATATTAATGCNTTGGTGGATGGTTTTCATGAAGCGGCGTCACAGGCAGATCGGGAACGGTATCTTGGGTTTTTTACCGATGACGGGGTCTTTATGGGGACCGATGATTGGGAACGTTGGGTGTTGAACCCGGCTTTTAAAGACTATGTGGCGGAACGGTTCAAGGGCGGAACGGGTTGGACCTATAAATCCTTAGAACGGCACATTGCCTTTTCCCCGGATCATAAGGTGGCGTGGTTTGACGAGATTACAAAGTCCGAAAAATGGGGTCTTTTTCGCGGCACCGGGGTTTTGTTGAAACAAGATAACGGTTGGAAAATCGCCCATTATTCCATGAGCGTTCTGGTGCCCAATGAGGCATGGGTCAGCATTTCCGACCTTGCCAAAGCCGCCGTTAAACGCCGGAATGCGGAAAAGAAATAATCGCCTTATCTGAGGGCCTTTGCCTTATCCGTAAAGGTCTCAATAACCGGAGCCGAGGAGGCGAAGGCAAGCGCAAGTGCGCGCCCGATCTAATGCGAGGATAAGCCTAAGCGAAGCGCCGGCGCTTGAGGCCCAACAAAAAAACACAATCCCTCCGCCTCCAACCACAAATACACCAATCCGAAGCCCAAAGGGCGGAGGCAAGGC
>JAESPY010000021.1 GCA_016765435.1 Emcibacter sp. | reverse complement strand
ACGTTTTATAAATGACAAGGATCAGGTCGGCGCGTTACGCGGTGAGATTGGTAATGATTTGGATGCCGCATTGGCTGACGATTTGGGTCTTGTGACTTTCATCCCTGATGACATCGACTGGGAAGATGAAGTCATTACCGGCACTTTGCTGACACGCGATGGTGCCATCGTCCATGAACGTTTAACAGAAGGAGGAAAATAAGATGGATTTAACCCAACAAGTTGCTGAAAGCGCCCTGCATGCGGCCTCTGTCAGCCCGTTCCTGTCCCAACTCTCTCTTTTCGTGCTGACAATTTTTGTCGGATATTATGTGGTATGGAGCGTGACCCCTGCCCTGCATACGCCATTGATGGCGGTAACAAACGCCATTTCATCGGTGATTATTGTTGGTGCATTGGTCGCGGCGGGGCCTGCTGATATGAGCATTGCCAAAATTCTCGGCATCATTGCCATCGCTCTTGCGGCGGTAAATATCTTCGGCGGTTTCGCTGTCACCCAACGCATGCTTGCCATGTATAAGAAAAAGAAATAAGGAGGGCTGAATAATGTCACCACAGAATATAACAGACCTGACAGCTTTCGCTTACCTGATCGCGGGCGTCTTGTTCATTATGGCCCTTCGCGGGTTATCATCACCGGAATCATCCCGTACTGGGAATATGTATGGCATGGTTGGCATGAGTATTGCCATCATAACAACATTGTTAAATCCGGCAATTGTCTCCTATGAATGGATTGCCATTGCAGTCGCCATTGGCGGCGGCATTGGTATTATGATGGCTTTGCGCATTTCTATGACATCCATGCCGCAATTGGTCGCGGCCTTTCACTCCCTCGTCGGACTTGCCGCCGTACTGGTTGCCGCCGCCGCCTATCTTGAACCATCAGGCTACGGCATTACTGATGCCATGGGCCATATCTTTGCCGCCAGCAAGGTTGAAATGAGTTTAGGGGCAGCCATTGGTGCCATTACCTTCTCCGGCTCCGTCATTGCCTTTGCCAAATTGAATGGCAATATGTCCGGGGCGCCGATCATGCTGCCAGGTCGCCATTTGATTAATGCTACTCTGGCGATTGCAATAATCGGCCTGATCGTGGTTTTTGCCATGGGAGAAATCACCAACCTGCTCGGTTATGACGTGATGTGGTGGATTATCGGTCTCAGCTTCCTGATCGGTTTCCTGATCATCATTCCCATTGGTGGCGCGGATATGCCCGTTGTGGTTAGTATGCTGAACAGCTATTCCGGCTGGGCGGCCGCGGGCATTGGTTTTACTCTGCAAAATAACGCGCTTATTGTGACGGGGGCTCTTGTAGGCTCATCCGGTGCTATCCTCAGCTATATCATGTGCAAGGCCATGAACCGATCCTTCATCAGCGTGATCCTTGGGGGCTTTGGGGGCGAGGATGTCGCCGCCAGTAGCGGTGAAGTTGAAACCCGTCCGGTAAAACGCGGCTCTGCAGACGATGCGGCCTTCATCATGAAGAATGCCGGATCGATCATCATTGTTCCAGGCTATGGCATGGCCGTGGCACAGGCTCAACATGCCTTGCGTGAAATGGTCGATATCCTGAAAGAAGAAGGCGTCAAGGTTTCCTATGCCATTCATCCGGTTGCCGGACGTATGCCCGGGCATATGAATGTTCTGCTGGCTGAAGCAAATGTCCCCTATGATGAGGTTTTCGAGTTGGAAGATATCAACAACCAGTTTGCTCAGGCCGATGTTGCCTTTGTCATTGGCGCCAATGACGTGACCAACCCGTCAGCCAAAACTGACAAGGCCAGCCCGATCTATGGCATGCCGATCCTTGATGTGGAAAAGGCTAAAACTGTTCTGTTTGTCAAGCGTGGCATGGCGTCCGGTTATGCAGGCGTGCAAAATGAACTTTTCTTCCGGGACAATACTATGATGCTGTTTTCCGATGCCAAAAAGATGGACGATAACATCATCAAGGCGCTGTAGGAACCAAGCGTTTAAGATCAATTTTACCTGAAAGGCGGCCTCTGTAACGGGGCCGCTTTTTTTCATGAAAATAGACTATATGTACTATATCATCATTATTATTTTTCAATTATTCTGTTCTTCAGGATAGCCCTGAACCGGGGAATTATAATTATGAACGATACGACACAAAATCAGAAGACCGTGCTGCCACTGTCCCATCGCATATTGTCGGAACAGCTTAATCTTATATCGCAACAGATGAGGATTATTCTGGCCATCGTTCTTATCCTGTCTCTTCTTGGCGTTACGGCTTTCTCGTCTATTGTTCCCCATAATATGTTGATAACATGGTTTATACTGGTCAATTTTCCTTCTGTGATGCGGTTGGTTCTTTTTTATGTTCAACGTGTTTATACCATTGAATTAAGACTGCTCGGGGTTCTGAATATTCTCCTTGCGGCATGGTCCGGAACGGCGTGGGGCGCTGTGGGGTATTTTTTCCCGCTTTACGGTGATGCCACCATGTTACGTTTCATCACGGTGGTCTTGTTTGGCCTTACGGCAGGATCCGTACCGGGCCTATCATCATTCGCCCCCGCCTATTTTGCGTTTTCCATTCCTGTCATGACCAGTCTGGCTTACCGAGAGTATAGCTTTGGCGATGACATGAGTATATCAACGAGTATATTCTGCATTATATTCCTGATCATCAATTTGGCCTTCAGCTGTATCATCCAGAAATCCTTTCTGCAATCAATCCGGCTTCGCTTTGAAAATACCGATCTGGTTCGCAATCTGAGACAGGAAAAAGACAAAGCGATCTTGGCCAGCGAGGCCAAATCCTCTTTTCTTGCAGCCACCAGTCATGACCTGCGGCAACCTTTACATGCCATGGGGTTTTTCATTGAATCCCTGAAAAAACAACTCAGCAATCCCTCTCAGATATATCTGCTGCAAAAAATAGANCGCACCTCCAATAACCTGAGAAGTCAACTTAATGACCTTCTTGATATNTCAAAAATTGATGCCGGGATNATTAAACCCCATGTAACACCATTGTCNCTAAATGATATTTTCAAAACCTTAAACCGCGTCCTCTCCCCTCTGGCACAGGANAAAAATATCCAGTTCAGAACGCTTCCTGTTTCCTGGATCATTGAAAGCGATGCCCATATGATAGACCGGATTCTTAATAATCTGGTCAGCAATGCGGTTCGTTACACCAATAATGGCGGTAAAATTTTTCTAGGCTGCCGCAAAAAAAGGGGATTTTCTGAGGATTGAAATCCATGATACCGGGATTGGTATTCCAAGCCATCTGATGAATAATATTTTTGCTGAATATTACCAAATTGGTAACCCGGAACGGGATCAGAATAAAGGCCTAGGGCTAGGTCTATCTATCGTCAAAGGCATGTGCAACCTTTTGAACCATAAAATTGAAGTCCGATCTGCTATTGGAAAAGGCACCAGTTTTGCGCTGACTGTCCCCTTGTCCCACCGCCTGCCCGTATTGGCCAAGGACACAGACCAACAATTTAACCAGCCTATGAGGACAGGCAATATTATACTGATAGATGATGAAACAGATACCCTTGATGCCATGTCACATCTGATTGGAAATTGGGGCCATAAAGTCATTTCTTTCGGGGCGGAAAATGAAGCCCTCTCCTATTTAAGTGACCATGATTTCACCCCTGATATCATCATTACAGACTTCAGACTGCGTGAAAGACGTACAGGAGCACAAGCTATCACCGCCATTAACAGCCATTTCAACAAGAATATACCGGCTATTATTATCACGGGAGATACGGCAAAGGACCGGATGCTAAAAGCACAACAAAGTGGTCACATCCTGTTACATAAACCCATCATGCCCGCAAAACTCCGAACGGTCATCAATAATACACTGCTGGAAACATCCCAACTTCATTAAATGGATTAACTGAAAAAATCCAGAATATTGCCGGATGTTTTTTCACTTTTTTCTGTGGCTGACCCCGCATCATAGGCCGCGAAAGCCGACAAGGTAACAGAATTTACTGCTCCGCCTTCGTCTTCGCCTTTGCTTTCACCGGAAAGTTTGGCTCGAAATTCCTGAGCCAGTTCTGCCTGAGCTTCCGCCCGCAAACTCGCCGCCATTGCAGCAACCTTCCTATCCTGACCAGAAGGTTGTGCCGGCGCCATCGCCGCAGCAGAAACCGCATTCATTTTAGCAATCGTCGCCTTTGGATCGCCCGCAACCGGTGCTATATCAATGGGAACTTCCCCACTTACCGCATAACGCCGACCATCAGGTCCTGCCTGATAACTGAAAGTTGCTGAGCCCGCATACTGACCACCTGCATTCTTATGAGCCTGCTCATGGGCCCGAACTTCCTTGTCAATTTTCTTAAGCTGTTCGACTTGTGCCTTTTCTTCTTCGGTCAATTCCGCAGAAGATTGAGCCGTTGTCCCTTTGACGGGTTCCGCTTCCTGAGACAGCTTTGCCCTCGACGCCAAAGAACTGGCGAACGGACGTAACGTCTGTACTGGTGAGGTCGAAACACCGGAAATCATCTAACTTCCCTCAAGATTGAACAAGGCCGTATAATACAACCGATAAATTGTAGGGTAAAGAAGTTAACGAATCTTTACCTTTTCTGTCGCTTCTCCCGGTTATTCTGGATATTCTGCATCATGTCTGGGCTTTGGTGGTCGGTTTTCACCTCCCCTGTCATTCATTCTTTTATTTAGCCAACGTTCCCGCTTAACTTTCCGTTTCTTGTGGGCTCTTTCACCCCGCTTTATAATGGTTTGTCTGGTCTTATGATCCATCTCAAGAACCATTTCTATAACCACGTCATTAATGGCCGTTTGCAAAATATCATTGTTAGTTTGATATTTGGTAAAAGCTTGCCGCAGTTCGGTTTCATCGACCTTACTTTTTGCAATAGCCTTGAAAATATCTTTCTGNTTTTCAAAAATATCCTTCTGTACAGGCATGAACTTTTTATGCTGTTTATACATGGTATGACGGAAATTTCTTTTTTCCTCTCTCGGAAAATAATCCACGATTCTNATTTCAGGCCGTTTATAATANATTTTCTTNTCATGGAGTTTTTTAAAAATTCGGGTATCGGACATCAGATAACCCGCNATGAAAAAATTCAGGGCCAANGAAAAAAATAGCACCACATTTAACCATTTGATCTTACTTATTTTCTCCATTACCTNTCACCNGCNTCCGCATATATATCCTCTGATATCAGNACCTGTGCCTGATCATAGAGATAAAATTCTTCATCTGTCGGCNCCATANCCTGTTCNGNTGATGACACNCCAAGGTAAATCCCCAAACAACAGGTCAACGTCCAACCAATGACCCTTGGCATCATGGCATCAAACCATACCCAAGGGAAAANNNCTCCNTGNTGNACNTGNTTNTGNCCCGGTATAGCCANAATNTTTTCCATCAAATANGNCGAAGGGGCTTGATCCGTTTCCGACTGATAAGCCCGTAAATAACGGTCCAGTATTTTATCATTCATCAAATAATCTCCTTCAGGAATTCCTGCTTTTCTGCCTTCAANAATTCCGCCATTTTTTTTCGCCCTCTTACCAACANAGATTCTATAGCCCCTGTNCTNATATNCAGAATCTCTGCCGCTTCTTTATTNCCCAANCCCTGCAAATAACATANGGTCATCACCATTTTTTGTCTTTCCGGCAATTCTTCCAATGCCTCAGAAATTTTTACCGCCATCTGTTTGTCGCTCAACCGCGCATCCGGCAAAGGATCATCGGACGATATGTCATAAGCTTCTTCCAGTTCCGAAACAGGCTTGCGCTTGCGGCGACGNTTCACATCAATACATAAATTCANCACAANCCGGTAAAACCANGTGGTAAAGCGNGTCTTNCGGNCCTGATCCCATTTGGAAGCATTTTTCCAAACCCGGATAAAAGCNTCCTGCATNATGTCCTCAGCNTCCATCCGNTCACCGATCACGCGGGTCGCAAAGGCAAGGTAAGAGCGCAGATGCCGATCCACNAGCATCTTATAGGCCGTCCTGTCCCCCTCANCAATNCGGGTCATCAACGGCTCATCCAATATATATTCTACCCTTTTCAGGTTCATCAGNCCCTTTTACATTATGGTTTCAATATATTATACGCCCCATTGTTCCAAATCCTGCATAAAAAAATGCGCCGGCACAAACCGACGCATTTTTCAAATAACTGANANTANAATNACATTCATTCCACAACCCATGTCCGGCCAGANCGCAACAAGGCNTTCATATCAGGTTTTTTCGCCTGTTTCGCTTGCTCAACCTGNTAATGTACGGACATTTCATAACTTTCCGCCGGATTACAGTAGATAACACCGCAAGCCACAGGGAAATCNGGTCCCTCCAATTCACATAACATGAAAGCCATATGCCGATTGGTCTCGTCNTGGGTCAGAACATCATCTTCGGTAATCCCATCTTCACCAACGATCACAACTTCCAAAGCAAATTTTTCGGCATTGAAACGAAGTCCTTTTTGAACCTCTTTACCGAATAACATCTTCTCGCCATGCTTAACGTGAATCTGGGTGTCCTTAGCGGTTTTCTTGGCTGTAAATTCACCGAACACATCATCGTTATAAACGATGCAATTCTGGAATATCTCTACAAAAGATGCGCCCACATGTTCTTTAGCCCGTGCCAAAGTCACCGGAAGCTCTTTCAAAGAAGTATCAATACCACGTGCCACAAAACGCGCTCCAGCCCCCAATGCAAAGACGCAAGGTGACAAGGGAGCATCAACAGACCCCNTCGGCGTAGAAGGTGTTTTNAAACCCGGTTTAGAGGTTGGCGAATATTGTCCCTTGGTCAGNCCATAAATNTCATTGTTAAACAACATNATCTGAATATTCACATTCCGGCGCAGGATATGCAGCATATGATTGCCGCCGATACTCAGGCCATCACCGTCACCCGTTACCAGCCAGACTTCAAGTTCTGGATTGGCTAGTTTCACACCCGTGGCAAAGCCCGGTGCCCGCCCATGAATGGTATGGAAGCCATANGTCGAAATATAATAGGGAAANCGGGAAGAACAGCCAATNCCNGAAATAAATACCGTATTTTCCGGCGTGGACCCGGTATTGGCCAGCGCCATTTGGACCCCTTTGAGGATGGCATAATCACCACATCCGGGGCACCAGCGAACCTCTTGATCCGTTTCAAAATCTTTTGGTGATAATTTTTTTATCTCAACCTGCTTGTTCATTTGATATCTCCCAGGTTTTTAACAATGGCTTCTGAAATCTCCGAAATTTTAAACGGCTGTCCTGTTACCTTTGACAATAATACCGCATCCAGAAGATATTGACTCCGCAGCAGAACGTTCAACTGTCCCACATTCATTTCAGCGATGATAACCNTGTCNTAAGATTTCAGCAANGCGCCCAGATTTCTGGGCAANGGCCAAATATGACGCAAGTGAATATGAGAAACATCGAGTCCCTCTTCCCGNCCCCTTTTTACCGCCTGATGAATGGCACCATATGTTGAGCCCCAGCCGACCACGGCCAGTTTACCGCCCTCGGTTCCCTGAGAAACCTCCTGAAGCGGTATATCATTCGCGATATTATCAATCTTGGCTTTGCGCACATNNGTCATTTTNTGATGATTGGCGGCATCATAAGAAATATGACCACTGTCGTAATCCTTCTCAATACCACCGATACGGTGCATAAGTCCCGGCGTACCTGGCTTGGCCCATACTCTGGCCAATGTTTCNGGGTCTCGCAANAAAGGATGGAAACCTTCNGNNTCTTTGTGAAATTTAACCGGAAAGGGNTCATAATCGTTTATGTCCGGTATCTTCCACGGTTCCGATGCATTAGCGATATAGCCATCAGACAGGATCATCACCGGCGTCATNTATTTTGTGGCAATNCGCACNGCTTCTATACCGAGCTCAAAACCATCCGTAGAATTGGATACGGAAAGCACGACAAGTGGCGCATCCCCGTTCCGTCCCCAAACGGCCTGAAACAAATCAGACTGTTCGGTTTTCGTCGGCAATCCCGTTGATGGTCCGGCGCGTTGAATATCAACAATAATCAGCGGCAATTCTGTGGTAATCGCCAATCCGATTGCCTCAGTCTTCAAAGCAATGCCAGGGCCGGAGCTTGTGGTCATGCCAAGGCAACCCGCAAATGAGGCACCAATGGCACAGCAAATAGCCGCGATTTCGTCTTCCGCCTGAAAGGTAATAACCCCGAATTCCTTTANACCCGACAGCGTATGCAACAAAGGCGATGCCGGGGTAATAGGATAAGACCCAAGGATAAGTTTAAGATCGGCCAATTGCGATCCCGCAAGAATTCCCCAAGACAAAGACTGGTTGCCATTAACGGTCCGGTAAATACCAGGTTCTTCTTTATATTTATTGACCTGATACCGGTGCAGATTGCTAGACATTTCCGCGGTTTCGCCAAAAGCATGGCCCGCATTAAGCGCCGCCACATTGGCATTAGCAATATCAGGTTTTTTAGCAAATTTCTCTTCCAGGGAGGTAATAATCGGCTGTCTTTTGCGGCCAAACATCCACAAAAGCAATCCCAGCGTCCACATATTCTTACANCGCAGGCTATCCTTTTTACCAAGGCCATATTGCTTCACGGCCTCAACCGTCATTTTGGTAATATCAATGCGCTTCACATCGTATTGCGACAGGCTGTCATCTTCCAAAGGATTGCCGTCATAGCCAGCCTTCTTCAGGTTTTTGGCATTAAACGATCCCTCATCCAGAATGATCATGCCCCCTTTGCGCAAATTATCAAGATTAACTTTCAATGCCGCCGGGTTCATGATGACCAATACATCNGGTTCATCGCCAGCGGTGGAAACCTCAACCGATCCAAANTTGATCTGATACGCNGACACGCCGAATGTGGTNCCGACGGGGGCTCTGATTTCTGCNGGGAAATCCGGGAAAGTNGATAANTCACTGCCCNCTAGTGCCGTTGCNACAGAAAANTGAGACCCGGTCAACTGCATNCCNTCACCGGAATCTCCAGCAAAACGAACAACTACGGAGTCCCGTTCCTCAACNCCATTATTCTTTACATCCCCAGAAGCTTGCGCGCTCATCTTACGTCCTTGGCTATTTAAATTATTTATAACTTAGTATAGTTTAACTATATATACAATANTTTTATGTTTTAATATTTAATCAACACAATAAAAATGTATTAAAAAATAGCTATCTTATGTTTTTTACCTGTCATTGCGATATTATATAGCTATTCCTGTTTATAATTCTATAGCTTTCAGCGTAAATATATTATTTCTTTTTTTGGATATTAAATATATTAAGTATTTTTAGCAGGATTATTTCTCTGAATTAAGATTGCCCCATGACTGAAAAATCACAAAGCCATCAAATGTGGCAGATAGCCATACCGTCCATAATTGCCAATATCTCCATTCCCCTTCTTGGTCTGGTGGATGCCTTCATCATGGGACATTTACCCGATTCACGTTATCTGGGGGCTATTGCCCTTGGGGCCATGATCCTCAGCATCCTCTATAATAGTGTAAATTTCCTGCGTATGGCAACAACCGGGTTTACGGCACAGGCACGGGGAAAAAATGAAATAGGCTCCATAATCGGCATATATCTACGGGCCACTATTCTAGCGGTATGTATCGGTTTGGCCTTTGTATTGTTGCAATGGCCCATCGCACAGACCGTCTTTTCCCTCATCAGCGCAGACCCCGGCGTGGAAACCATGGCCCGTGAATATTTCATGATACGGATTTGGGGTGCCCCTTTTGCCTTAGTGAATTTTGTGGCTGTGGGCTGGCTGTTAGGGCTACACAAAGCAAAACAAGCCTTGTGGATTCAACTGATTATGAATACCAGCAACATATTGCTGAATATACTCTTTGTTTATGGCCTCGGTATGGATGTTGACGGTGTGGCACTAGGGACCGTTCTGTCGGAAATACTGGCAGCCTTCATCGCTTTTAGAATTGTCTCCCGTCATAGCAAAAACTTATTTGGTCATAGCCTATGGGACAAGAAAGCTCGTATAGGCTTGTTTAACCGAACAGAGTTTATCAAATTATTCATTCTTAACCGGGATATATTCATTCGCACCGCCTGTCTCACGGGATCTATGGCGGTGTTCACCATATTGGGAGCCAATATGAGCAATGAAATTCTGGCGGCCAATGCTATCCTGGTGAATCTGCAAATGATGACCTCCTACGGGCTTGATGGTTTTGCACAGGCCGCCGAAGTGATGGTAGGTAAAGAAATTGGAGCCAAGTCCCGCTCTGGATTGCAAAGAGCCGTCATTCTGTCTACCAAATGGGCTTTTGTTACGGCAGTATTGTTTAGTCTGATTTATCTTATTGGCGGTGAAATGATCATCAAGGGGTTGACCAATATTGAATATGTCCGCGATACGGCCGCAGAATATATGATCTGGGTCATTGTCCTGCCCCTCATCTCTGTCTGGTGTTTCCTGCTGGATGGTATCTTCATCGGCGCAACGGCTGGTAAATATATGCGCAACGGCATGGTCATATCAACAAGCCTATATATTGCCTC
>JAESPY010000020.1 GCA_016765435.1 Emcibacter sp. | reverse complement strand
GGATAAACAGCAGGATAACCCACCAGCCCCGCCGCTGGATAAACTCCTTAAACGGTACGATCACCGTCATATATATATTTTCAATGATTTTATCACGGGTTCCATGTCCCTCGCCAGACATCCAGCCGCGAACCGCGTTGATTTCTTTTTCAATAAGATGTTTGCCCCGCAAGAGAGGTTCACCAAAAATCAAAACGGGGATCAGGCCAAAGAGCAACAATGAAGGCATCACCAAATAGGCAACATCCCAACCATACCAATCGGCAAATTTCAGGGTCACAACGCCAGCTATCAAATTACCAACCCGGTACCCAAATTGTGTCATGGCCGCCCCGGCGGGCATTTCCTCGTCCGTCAATATTTCAATACGGTAGGCATCTATCACCAAATCCTGACTGGCACTCATAAAACAAACCATCATGGCCATCAGACCAAAATACACTGGATCTTTCCCCGGCGCGGCCATTGCCAGACCAAAGATCGCCAACGCCAGACCAATCTGAATCACAATCAACCAAGAACGACGACGTCCCAACAATTTATGCAACAGGGGCAGGCGAACGCTATCCAGTGCCGGTGCCCAGATGAATTTCAGAAAATAAGGAATAAGCGATAATGTCAAAAGACCGATGGTTGATTTCGAAACGCCCTCATCTATCAACCAGAAACCCAGAGAGGACAAAAGCAGCGTTAAGGGAAAACCACTGGAAATCCCCATAAAAAAAACACCGACAACACGCGGATGCAAATATTCGCCAACGGCCGTTCGCCAAGCCTTACCCGTCACCATATTTTTACTTGATCCCCGAAAAGTCAGTCATTCAGCTTACTACTTGTCCAATATTTGGTTCCCTGCAATGTGGCTTGCAGGGCGAGGCCGTTTTTGGTCATCTGATAAACGGTCACACCGCCAACAATGGTATCTGCGGCATTGATTTCGCCGCCTTTATCAGCAACGGTCGCGGCGGCATCCGCCTGCCCCGAGAAATCCCACCCATCCGTGATAAATCTGTCAAAAGCAGACCGTTTATGGAAAATCATCACTGCCCGATAGTCTTTTATGCCAAGGCCAATGCCGACACCGCCGGTCGCCATTCTCATGAAGGTATCCTGACCATTCTCATTATCATGGGCAACCCCCCTGCCACTGCCCGCAGAAAGAAGAATTAAATTGATGCCGCCATTGTTAAATACCGCGTAGCCTGCGGCGTTTTCGATCATACTTCTGGCTTCTGAATGATTTTGATAGAGTTGAGCCAAAACCTGCTCGCGCATTTCAAGAATCCCGGCTTTTTTTTCCTCATTGGATTTTGCGACCGCCATGACGGGCATGAGGATCAATGCGAAGATCAGAATGGATTTCTTTAACATACAACAGGCTCCTGATTGTTTTTCCGATCATAACATCAAAAATTATAATCACACTATTGATTAATATTTTAACATTACATCAAAAAAAAGGCGATGCCCTCTAAACCAAGGGAACCGCCTGATAATACATTCAGGATTAAATTATCCGCGACGTTTCCGCGCGACCCCAAACCCCAAAAGACCAAGACCAAGTAAAGCAAGTGGTGCTGGCTCAGGAACGCCATATCTCAGGTTATCATACACGACAGTATAATCAGTCCCAACATTCTTGGCATTCAGGATGACCCCCCCAAAATGATCGACATCTCCTGAGGCATCCGTATATACAAGATCGCCATTAAGGTAATATTCTACGGCAAGCCCGGTCGCAACAAACATCAGATTGTTAAATTCATCAACATTGAACATGGCTCCCACGGGGTAATGCCAACCGTCATTATCCCAGATTGATAGCCCGTTCACACCATGATATTCGATGATTGGCCATCCGCCAATGTTCTCAGCAGAATCATGACCAACAGCCCATATTCCACCATATCTTTGATCCAGCGTCCACGTACTGTCCACAAACATATCAATGGATAAGATACTGGATTTCTCAATATTCATTTGCATGCCACGTGTGTCATGGAAATTATCTGTATTTCCCTCGGTGCTGCCATCGATTGTCATCTTCAACTGATTGTTGTCAATTTCAAAACCCGATGGTGCAGAACGGTCAACAGTCCAACCCCCCAATGAATCCCCATTATTGAACTCTACAGTGACCACCGCTGCTAAAGCAGCATTTGGTACTGAAAGTAAAATGGCACATGTAATCACTTTCATAAACGTCATTTTATCTTCCTTGTAAAAAAACTTAAAATTTGCACTCATACTTCCACATNATTANTAAGCAATAAACATGCCATATNGATAGAATGGCGNATATNCTACATTCTTNATGTGTTAAATAAATATTATGATTAATAATATGTAAAGAATACCGACAGTTTGTCAGGATTCTTTACATATTTGGCCTATGACAGCTCTTATCGNNTGTGTTTTCTCTGGCGATAACTGAGCGCTTCGGAGATATGTATCTTGCTGATTTCTGCACGACCATCAAGGTCCGCCAGCGTCCGGGCCACCCGTAAAATTCGGTGATAGCCTCTTGCGGTAAGTTTCATAACATCAATGGCCCGTGACAGGATTTCCTGCCCTGCTTTATCGGGCTTTGCCACCGCCTCCAAAGCTTCCCCGTCCACTTCCGCGTTGCAACGAATATGGTCCAGTCCCATGCCTCGGTAGCGTTCGGTCTGTATGTTGCGCGCGGCAATCACCCGTGCTGCCACATCGCGGCTGCTTTCCGACNGCGTTGGCAGGGTCAAATCCCGGGCACTGACGGCGGGAACCTCAATATGAATGTCAAAACGGTCCATCATGGGGCCGGATATTTTTGATTGATAATCCACAGCACATTTCGGCGCACGGCTACAGGCCTGTGCCGGGTCATCAAGATACCCACAGCGGCAGGGATTCATCGCCGCCACCAGTTGAAAGCGCGCCGGATAGGTCACATGCCGATTGGCCCGCGCCACCACGGCTTCNCCCGTTTCAATAGGCTGACGCANNCTGTCCAATGCAGAGCGTTGAAATTCCGGCAGTTCATCCAAAAATAATATCCCCCTGTGGGCCAGTGAAATCTCTCCCGGTCGTGCCTTCGACCCACCGCCGACCAAAGCGGCCATAGAGGCCGAATGATGGGGATTACGAAAAGGGCGGCTCCGGGTAATCCGTCCATCGGTCAATAGGCCGGATATGGAGGCGATCATGCTGACTTCGAGAATTTCTGCCGCTGTCATCGGCGGTAATATGCCCGGCAAGCGAGCCGCCAACATGGACTTTCCTGATCCCGGTGGCCCCACCATACATAGGTTATGCCCCCCGGCCGCAACTATTTCCAACGCCCGTTTGGCGGTTTCCTGTCCCTTAATGTCCCGCAGATCAAGAAAGTTATCCTCTGCCTCTGCCATGGCGGCAACGGGCGGATTAAGGAGCTGGCTACCTTTCAGGTGATTAATCAGACCGAGCAGGTTATCTGCCGCGATCACTTCCACTTCCCCGGCCCATGCGGCCTCCCCACCAGACGCCGCAGCACAGATCAGTCCACAATCAAGCTCCAATGCCTTCAGAGCGGCGGGTAGAACCCCCGGCACCGCCTGTATGCCGCCGTCCAGCCCCAGTTCCCCCAGAACCAGATATGCTTCCACCGTGTCACTGGCCACAGCCTCCATCGCCACCAACAGCCCGAGGGCGATGGCCANATCATANTGGCTNCCCTCTTTCGGCANATCAGCGGGGGCCAGATTTACGGTAATTCTTTTGGGNGGCAANGCCAGNCCAATGGCCCCNAGCGCGGCCCTCACCCTCTCACGGGATTCNGCNACNGCCTTGTCCGGCAAACCTACTATGGTAAAAGAAGGCAGACCCGANGCGACCTGCACCTGCACATCAACTGGCCGGGCTTCTATCCCGACGAACGCAACTGTACCTATATGTGCAACCATGCCCATCCTTGATAATATAAAACGTGAAAAGACTGATAATATGTTATTTTATCATAACTTACCAGTAAATGAAGGGGGATAAAAGGGGGATTTTTAATTACAGTGAGGGATAGAATTAAATCCAGGAAAAATCTTCCAGAGACGTTTTGCCTTTTTCCCGAACATCGCGTCCAGAATCATGTTCACGACCATCGTCTGAACAAAGGCCATCACATGTTTCAGTGATAATTTCTTTACTGCATTTACGACNGTTCTTATATTTTGATTGAGGCGAGATCATTTCAGCGGAAAAATTCAACAGTTGCCGTTGAAGGTCATGCAGATTTCGTTCATTATCGGCCAACTGCCGTTCCAGGTCAGCGATAATAATATTTTTTATACCTGTCGGGATTGCTTCCTGACGTGCAACAGCTCTGATTGCCTCACCGATCTTCTCAATCATATCCATTTTTACAAGAAACAGTTTTTTGACTTTTTCTGTCTGGAACGTTTCCCCAAAAAACGCGGAAGTCCTCAGAGCCTGTGGGCCAGATTCGACAATAATATTGAACTCTTCATTCAACACCCGTTTCAAAGCCAAATTCTCTTGGGTATAGTCTGCGTTTATGGATGGGGTAGGAGAAAGCATATTTTGCGCCAGCATGATCCCCAAAGAGAGCATCCCGACCAAGCCCAAAGTCGCTATGGACAACTTTAAAAATAATGTTTTATAGTTTTGCTGTTCCACGAACCATTCTCATCCTATAAATTCAAAGGCTATTCTTCTATACAGCAAATGAGATAATATTGCAATTCTGCTGAACGGCGCACGATCATAATATGCCCGGTTTTAAAGATAGCTCTTAAAAATCACTCTTAAAAATATCTGGCTAATCTGATTTGGAAAAAATCATCCCTTGATAGAGGGAATATAGGGGCTGTCTCTGGAACACCTAAAAAGAACCGGGCGTCCAACGTCACTTTCCAGTTATCACCAATCCGGCGACTGCTCTCAAAATTGACGAATTTTGCAGATGTATCAAGGTCGAATATGGCCCCGAACAAAACTTCCGTGCTGTCAATGTCATTTGCGGCCCAACGCACCCCCATGAACAGATCATCTTCAAACGGAGTTGTCGCCGCCGCACTGCCCCGGTCATCATAAAGATATTCCGCCAGCACCCCAATATCGGAATCACCGCCACCAAGACCATAAAAGGTATATTCAAGCCCCCCGGTCATGGCCCAGAAATCCTGTCCTGTGCCGGCCCGGCGAATGGCCTCGAACTTGATCAGGAAATCGTCAAAGGTTCCCTGCACATCAAGCCCTGTTTGGTTCATCAGATTGTAACGCGGGATCAATACCGCATTACCGCCGCCATCCGTCCCCATCACTAGTTCTGCTTCCCGGTTGGTGCCTCTAAAATGATACAGGCCCACATCAACGTTGCCGATAACATGTGTCCAACGCAGCGCCCAGTCCGTATGCCATTTATCGGACCCAGCCTCATATTGAGTTTGCGTATAATCAATGGGCAGGGGCAGGCTAAACCGCCCCTTTCTGCCCGGATAACGCATTTCCCGAAAATAAGTCATCACATAGGCAGAGAAAACCCCGAACTCACTGTCATAAGACGCCGAGACCATGGGCTGACCCAACTTGTCTTCCTGATCGATATCTTCCAGATTATCATCCTGATTAAGCACATCCACCAGATGGTTGGATTCGGTCACGCCCCAGAATATGGTATCAACACCAACGGTCATCTGCCAACGGTTCATCGTCCCCGTCCATTTTAATTCCCTGATATCAAAATGGCTGCGGTCCTTGTCATTGACATCAACACGTCCAAAGGGCCGGAACATAAATTGGGAACTGCTGTCATCTGAAACATATTCCAGCAAAGGCTCCAAGGCAAAGGATACGGTCCAGTCTTTTGGTTCCGACCGGGGGCTTGACTGGGTAAAGCCCCGTGCCTCCATTTCAATATAACCAGACAGGGTAAGATTACCGTTATCCGTCATCATATCATCATAAGGTTCGGGCGAACCCAGAGTTTCCAGAAAATCCGGCGCTTCAGGTGTTTCCGGCGTTTCCGTTTCCCGTGGCTCCAATGTCTCTGGTGCATAAGCTACATGTTCAATGGACTGCGGTGCCACTTGTGCCCCTAAATCCGATTCTACGAACAATTCAGCGTCTACAAGCTGAACGGGCCCTGCAGACGTTAATGCCACCATAGACTCAGGCGCCGCTTCACCCCGGCTTTCCTGCTGGTTCTCTGGCTGGTTTTCTGGCATTGGCACTGTCGGTTCCGGGGGCATTGTAAGTTTTACCTGCCGCGCCCATTCCGCTTCGGAAGTGGCCTTTAAATCAAATACCAGCCGATATTGCAATCCGTGATCCGGCCTNAGCATATAGCGTTTATCAACCGTCGCCGGTTTACGAAGGGAAATCCGAAGACGCACAGAACCGTCATGGTCCTCTAATATAATATCATCCAGAACCCCAATGACCGCAGCCTTTTTGGCAAGGGCCACCACGTCATCCCGGCTGGGGGTTTCCTGAAAATCGATGATAATTTCTCGGGAACGATTATCGCCGTGATCATCCAGATACGTAATGTGATAGAAAACAACTTCACTCACTTCCAGAACAACCCGGGTCTTGTCCGGATGCAGGCCTGTACGCACATCAAGGATCGTCACCTCGGCCTGAGCCGTAGCCCCCGNAANCGCAAGGACAGCGGAAGCCAGCAGGTAACTTTTTAGGCTGGAGAAACGGGTTCTACCGATTTTATTATTCTGTTGTAATGCTTTTGGCAATTTGCCCTCTCACGTCGTTGTTTGCGATTCATTTACCAATTAATTGCAAATAAACATCTAGAAGGGCCTAAGAATCGCATCAATTTGACGCGATCTTTATTCATTTTATTCTAAAATTGTAAGNAATAACAGGACGTTCTGTCCATATTAACCCTCCGTTAACCATAAATTCCCCAAGGGCATAAATAAAGAAAAAAGCCCGGCCATNACGACCGGACTTAGTAAAAACCACAGAAACACTATAGACTCAGCTGTTATTTAGCTGTCTTCAATCGGCCTCTGGAAAAGTCATTTTCCTGCAAACCNGTGCGAAAATCAAAACGACTCCANATCANCCAGGTTTTCTTNCCCGTGATAATATTCTCCATAAACANCTTTCCGGGCCGCCAATATTTATCCAGATATANNTTATAATCCGATAAACGAAGAATTTTGAACAAGTCCCCGCGNCGATTAAAAAATTCCGTTTTCTGNGTTCTGTAATCTTTTGTATCAATCCAGGACGTCAATTTAGTATATCCCGACTTTGCATATTGAGGATANGCCTCAACCACAAAACATGTCAGTTCCCCGCAAGGCTCATCNCGNAGCCACTTATAGCTATATTTCCCGACTTCCCGCGAGGACATATCCTCATAAGCAAACTCACTGCCCATGAAAGGCCCGGACTTGTTGCTGGAGGAAATCCGCTTGATCCTGCCCAAAGCGGGCAGATATATCCATTGATCATCGGGGTCAAGGATTTTGGAATGGGTCAAAAATGCCGTCCCCTTCACATCGCGTGGGCTGTCAAAGATCACCAATGACTTGTCCCCTACCGTATTGTCCGTAATTTCAAAGGTTTTTATCTTNAGTCTCCGATGGCTTTTCNTGCCCTGACGATTGCTCAAAACCATTTCAAGGATNGCCACNGTATCCTTGAATCCTTCATCTCTTTTTTTCGCTTCTGTGGCGATGGCGAGACCCTTTTCTTCTGGGCTTTCTGCCAAGCTGACACCCGCCATCAAACTGATGGTGATCAACACAGAAAATAACATTCTGCTTATCGTTCTAAACATCTACGGTTTCCTTTTTTTTATCAAGATACAACAGTATAACGGGCAAAAGCATAAAATCCGTTACCAAAGCCACTGCAATTACCAATGCCGTTAAAAATCCCATTTTTGAATTTAAGCTGAAATCTGAAAGCATCAGGGAACTGAACCCCACAATCAAAACCAGAGAAGACATCCACAGGGCTTTCCCCACCATGGAAAAAGCATAGCGCACAGCGTCTTCCGCATGGAGTTTNTTCTCGCGTTTNCCCCGCAGATATTTGCTGAGGAAATGCACGGTACAATCCACAATCAGTCCAAGTGCCGTGGCGGTAACCCCTGCGGCAAATACCCCGAGCTCACCGTTAATAACCGCCCAAATACCAAAAGCAACGACCGCCGGAATTATATTAGGGATCAAACTGATACAGCCAAGCTTAATGCTGCGCAAAGCGATGACCAGACAGAAAGAAATCAAAATAAAGGCAAGTCCCGTCCCCCAAAACATACTGTCAAAAGTCCGTTTGGTCAGAAACGCAAAAATCAGATTTACACTGGTGCCGCCGGGCGATTTCATTTTGGGGGGCGCGTTATCCCGCAACCAATCCTCCGCCCGGAATTTCAATGCTTTCATTTCATTGCTGTTGATATTATCCAGAATTGCTGTCAGGCGGGTCGCGGATTTACCGATATCAATCTGATTATTAAGGTCCAGACCATAGGGCAACGACATTTCATACAGCAACAGATATTGGGCGGCTAATTCCCGTCGGTCAGGAAGTTTATAAAATGCCGGATCATCGCCATTCATATTTTTGTTCAATCGCTTCATCACATCGGTGAAGGTCAGAACATGAATAACTTCCGGCTGCATCCGGAACCAATTTGAGAATTCTTCCAGTATGTTGAGATATTCGGGGTTTGATATGCCCCCCTCCTCGCCGGATGGCACCGAAATTTCAAGGGTATATGGCCCTGTCAGATTTTCCAGAAGGAAATCAGCATCCTTACGGAATTGAACATTCGTGCTGAAAAAATCAATGAATTTATCATTATAGACCAGCTTGGGCAGCATAGAGACGGACAAGAGAATGACCACCAAAGATCCCCCAAGAATATATTTCCGGTTCCGCATTACCCATTCGACATATTGGGACATAAAGCTGTCTTCATATTTTGTATGCCCCCTTGCTTTCATGGGAATGATCGCCATCAANGACGGCAGCAGGGTGATCGAAAGAAACCACGCNGCAATCACNCCAAATGCAGAAATATTACCCATTTCCCGGAAAGGGGGACTGTCATTAAAGTTNAGNCTCAANAATCCGATNACTGTGGTTAAAGANGTNAGAAAAACCGGNTGCATATTAATCCGCANGCTTTCCACNGTGGCTTTTTGCCTATCCTTCCCCTTACCCAATTCAGAGAAATAAGTAATTAACAAATGAATGCTGTCCGCCACCGAAATGGTCAGAATAATCACAAAAGCATTCACCGATGCGGAATTTAAACCCCACCCAATATATCCCGTAACACCAATCGCGGTAATGACCGACAAAAACACAACCGTCATCGCGCTCAACATACCCGCGACGGAACGAATGAATAACAAAATCGTCAAAGCCAACAAGCCATACATGAGCGGAAACAATGTTGTCATATCATGCTCGGCAGATTCAGCAAATGTATTGGACAGCATAATATTGCCCCCCAATGCCACATGAATATCCGGGTTTCTTGCCCGAATATCCGCCGCCATTTCCCGCACCGGCTTCACGATTTCTTTGATTATACTACCCTCGGCACTGGGAAGTTCAACCGTGATACTGATCTGTGTCGTCTTGCCATCGCTTGAAATCAATCTCTTGATTAACGTGGGTTCTGACAATGATATCGCCCGAATCGCCTCCAGTTTTTTGGGGCCCAGATCGTCCAGACTTCCGACCAAATCCTCAACGATCATATCGTCTTCTTCTGATCTTGTATGTTGGAAATTTGACAGTGAATCAACGCGAATAGTATAGGGAATTTGCCAGGATTTTTCTGTGATCTCCTGAATAAGGCCGAGAATTCTTTTATTATAGACATCCCCCTCAGCCGGTTTCAGAATGAAGGAAATCATATCCACCTTGGTATAGGTACGTTCAAGGTCATCCTGAGCCGCTAATTGGGGATTATCAGGCCCAAAGAATATGCGGTAATCACTGGAAAAATGGGTATTTTTGGCCCCGTAAGCCGTAAGGAAGACCAAAATAAGGGACGCAAGTAAGACAAGCCAACGTCGACGCACAATGAATTCTGCGTAAATTACAACCGGATTTTTTTGTGAATTTTCTGGCACATTTTAACCCCTGAATTTAAAAATAAAGGAATGTTAACACAGAAAACATTAATGTCAAAAAGCAATATAACCAAAAATAAATCAAATTGAATTTATGAAAAAGGCGCCTCAATCGAAACGCCTTTTTCTGATATTTATCTGTGAGCTGATGTCTTACCAGATGATCTTCTCGATACCATCAAAGTCGATATTTCCGCCATCATCAAACGCAATCGTTCCCGAAGAATCCTCAGACAATAATATCTCATTGATATCTTCATCTGTTGACAGGATTGTACCGCCTCCATCCAGCGTCAATGTCCAGCCCTGTTGGGAATCAGACCCTGTGAAACCGTCCAGTTGAATGGCATCTGTCCAACCACTGCCGCCGGAAGCGGTGTCATTCCCCTCATTCACTTCAAAAATAAAGGTATCGTTACCGTCCCCGCCAAACATTGCATCATTACCAGCTCCCCCGGTTATGGTATCGTCCCCCCCCGCACCTTGCAGGTTCTCTGCGCCGGACGTGCCTTCTATAACCTGATCGGCAATTTCAATGGATATGGATTGAACCGCACTCGCCGTATCTCCATTGCTGGCTTCGGTTGATGTCGCGGTAACCTGCAGGTCGAAGTCGGGCGACCCTTCCGCTGGTGTGACCGTCAAATCATTAAGACTCCAGCTTGAAACATCCACGGAGCCACTATCCGCTGTTGCGGTAAATGCGTTACCATTGCCATCACTCAGAACAGCACCATCAGGGATCGCGGATATTTCCAGTGCCAATGTCTCAGAACCGTCCGTATCGGCCAGAGTAGAACTGATATCCGGCAATTCAATGGCTGATCCCACATCTCCCTGAAGTGTGGAACCAGAAGTCGTTTCAAGCGTAACGGTAACCTCCGTGTTGATATCGGTGAAATCTTGATCTCCCCCTTCATATAAATCTTCCCAATTCTGATTTCCCGCGCTAGCAGAATCAGAAAAA
>JAESPY010000019.1 GCA_016765435.1 Emcibacter sp. | reverse complement strand
GCGCATAGATGCCCTGTGACATCATATGATTTTGGGACAAGTAACGGCCAATAGTGGATTTCATATTTCCAAAAGCAAAACGCGTGCCTTTTAAGTCTTTCACAGTTTGAATAGGGCTGTTCAGATGCGTGCAAATAATGCCTTTGAAGGTTTTTTTGCCCTTTTGGCTTTCCATGGCGAGAATTGATAAGCCCGGCTCTGTTCTTTTCGCAAATACATAGGAGGCCGGCCCTAAACGCATGAAGTCAACGTTACCTGTGGTGAGCGCATCTATCCCCCTTTGATATGTGGCGTAAACCTGCATGCGGATGACAATTTTTTCCCGTAGTTGCACGGACATTTTTTGTTCAAGGTGCTTTAAGAGAGGTTTGAATTTTATCACCATTCGGGAGGGTTTGTCAGACGTATAAACACCGAAAGTCACAACCGTTTCAGCCTGCGCCGCAAGGGTCAAATTGAAAATCAAAAGGATAAAAAGACAGGTTTTTCTCATTCTACAAATCCCGTGTTTAGAGTTCTTCTACATAAGAAGCAGGATGTATGCCAAATTGATACTTTATAAAGTTACTATATTTATTAGGGTGTTAGGACCATCCAAGGTATTTACAGCACAGCCTTTTTTGCATTTTAATTCGCAATTTGAAAATGGCCCGAATGGTGCAACATGATATTTGTACTAATGATAAGGGTAATATGATGGATGAAAGACATTGGAAAATACTGGCGCAAGAAAACATCTACAGGAATGAACGCGGCATCAGGCTAGAAAAACAGAAGGTGCAGCTCCCAAGTGGCGTTATCCTCACGGATTATTATCGAATAATAATGAGGAATTTTGTGACGATGATCATTCAGGATGAAAAGCATGATTTCTTATGCATCAAACAATATAAACATGGCGTTGGAAAGGTTGCTCTGACGTTACCGGGGGGGCTTATGGAGGAGGGTGAGGGACCAGTTGAAACCGCCGCCCGTGAATTGCTGGAAGAGACAGGCTATCAGTGTCCTGACCTGCGTTATAAGGGGAAATATGTTTTAAATGGTAATCAACATGTTTGTTATTCACATATCGTTGCGGGATATGGCGCAAAAATGATTTCGGAGGCCATAGAGCCGGACCAGGAAGATGGTCAAATATGTTTTTTGTCCAAGGAAAAAATCCGAGAGGCATTTTTTGCAAATGACTTTCCGATTATCTCTCATGCCTTGGCTATAGGGATAATTTTGGCAGACTAATAGTCAATATTTTGCTCTAAAGGCAGATGTTCAAATGAGAACATAGAGCGGGCTTCAAATTGGAGAGGCTTATTATTTTGCGTAGCCAAATTTTTGAAGTTGGAGAGATATTTCCTCTAAAATTTGAGGGTCATCTATGGTCGCCGGGGGGGTGAAGTCTTCGTTGTTGGCGATGTTTCGCATGGTGGCACGCAGAATTTTTCCGGATCGTGTCTTGGGTAGACGCTTAACAGGAATAACGGTTTTCAGGCCAGCAACAGGGCCAATGTTATGGCGAACTGAGGCGATGACATCTTTTGCGACCGTTTGGTCGTCGTCTGTATTGCTCGGGTAAAGAACGACAAAAGCAACAGGGACCATACCTTTCAGGTCATCTTTTACCCCGATAACCGCGCATTCCGCAACAGAAGGGGTCTCGCCCACAGCTTCTTCAATGCCGCCCGTGGACAGTCTGTGTCCTGCAACATTGATGATATCATCCGTACGGCTCATAATATGGATATAGCCGTCGGCATCGATGAACCCCGCGTCACCCGTGGTGTAATATCCTTTGTGGTCGGCAAGGTAAGATGCCTTGTAATGCTCATCTTTATGCCACAGGGTAGGTAAACATCCGGGAGGCATCGGCAGCTTAATGGCTACGTCTCCGGTGACATCGGCGGCCAGTTTATTGTCATGCTCATCCAGAATGCATATCTCAAACCCGGGAACGGGAAGCCCCGCACTGCCGTATTTAATGGGCATCATATTTATACCGGCAAAGTTGGCGGCCGCTGGCCATCCGGTCTCTGTCTGCCACCAATGATCAATCACCGCACGGGATAATTTATTTTCGGCCCATTTGATACTCGCCGGGTCCGCACGTTCCCCGGCCAGAAAAATGACTTTCAGGGACGTCATATCATATTTCGCCACCTCTGCCCCGGTGGGGTCTTCCCGTTTAATGGCCCGAAGAGCCGTTGGCGCGGTAAAGAGAATATTGACCTTATATTCCTCGATCACCCGCCAGAAGGCCCCGGCATCTGGTGTGCCCACGGGTTTTCCTTCATAGAGAATTGTGGTGCAGCCATGAACGAGGGGCCCATAAACAATGTAGGAATGCCCGACAACCCACCCAATGTCGGAAGCGGCCCAATATACATCCCCCGCCGAGGCCCCGTAAATATTTTCCATAGACCAGCTGAGAGCAACCAGATAGCCGCCGCTGTCCCGGACGACTCCTTTGGGGACACCAGTGGTGCCAGAGGTATATAAAATATACAGGGGATGCTCTGAGGCGACGGCAACACAATTCACAGCGGCGGCGGTCTCCATCAGGCTATGACCATCCACATCGCGGGGTGAAATCAGGTCAACTTCCATGCCGGGACGTTCGAATATAACGCAATGATCGACCTTGTGCGTGGCATGCTCTATGGCGCTATCCAGTAACGGTTTGTAATGCACCATATGGGTCGGTTCGATTCCGTTTGATGCGGAGACAATGATCTTTGGTTTTGCGTCATCAATTCTTTTGGCCAGTTCGGTATCGGCAAAACCACCAAAGACGACGGAATGGATAGCACCAATGCGGGCACAGGCCAACATGGCAAAGACGGCTTCGGGGATCATCGGCATATAAATAACAACCCGGTCGCCTTTTTCGACCCCAAGGGAGCGAAANCCACCGGCAAGTTTGGACACCTTGTCCAATAANTCGATGTAGCTATAGGTTTGTTTTATCCCGGCCANGGGGCTGTCATAAATCAGGGCCGCCTGATCGCCACGGCCTGNTTTTACATGNCGNTCNACGGCATTATAACACACATTAATTTCNCCGCCGGGGAACCATGTATAGAAAGGCGCCTTGCTGTCTTCCAAGACTTTATCAAACGATTTCGTCCAATGAACAGATTGGGCAGCATCCGTCCAAAACCCAGACGGATTTGAACGCCAGTCATTATATACTTCGTGATATGCCTTACCCATGGNGNATCTCCCGTTAACCTTTGAAAAGNTTCAGCACNTCCTAATAGAAGATGTAAATGAGNCTATAATATGGAGGTAATCATAAAGGATNTGACGAAGGGATTCTATGCGACTAATGGCTTANGACCNNTNGCGNCNTNCATTTNNCATGNGCGTTTATTCTTNCCANTAGAAAATCTTAATGAAAGGTTAAATTNTTNNATTAANNANTTAANATCAANNAGTTAGNNCGCATTAGACTAAAGTAAGCTGTAAAGNACGGTGCCATTTTGTTAGGGTTTGCTCGCAGTACCTTTTTTATNACAGCAACATTAGGGTGGCTTAAAAATGAATNTATCAGAAAAAGAAAATGCCCANGCCTATTGGAAGGAAAACATCANATTGATGCTGAGCCTTCTTGTGGTTTGGTTCATCGCCTCATTTGGCATGGGGATATTATTTGCGGACGAATTGGACAATTTTCGTTTCTTCGGCTTCAAATTTGGCTTTTGGATGGCCCAACAGGGGTCAATCTATGTCTTTGTTGTATTGATTTTTGTTTACGTCAACAAGATGAATAAAATGGATCATAAATACGGCGTTGACGAAGACGACGATGATTATGTGGAAGACGATGATTATTACCATCATGAAGAGTCTTTCATCGATTCCATATCCGAACATGACGACAAGAAGGGAGAGTAATCATGGATGTACAAACATTAACCTATATTATCGTCGGTTTGACATTTACACTTTATATCGGCATTGCCATATGGGCCCGTGCGGGGTCTACGGATGAATTTTACGTGGCAGGCGGCGCGGTTCATCCCTTGGCGAACGGCATGGCAACCGCCGCGGATTGGATGTCAGCGGCGTCCTTCATTTCCATGGCAGGCTTGATTTCCTTCATGGGGCGTGACGGGGGCATGTATTTGATGGGCTGGACCGGGGGCTATGTGCTTCTGGCCTTGCTTTTGGCGCCTTATCTCAGGAAATTTGGCAAATTTACCGTGCCGGATTTTGTCGGAGACCGTTATTATTCCGATACGGCCCGTTTGGTTGCGGTGATTTGTGCAATCTTTATATCCTTTACCTATGTGGCTGGTCAGATGCGCGGTGTTGGCATCGTCTTCTCCCGCTTCCCTGAGGTTGAAATCGAAACAGGTGTTCTCCTCGGCATGACGGTCGTCTTCTTTTATGCGGTTCTTGGCGGTATGAAAGGCATTACCTATACGCAGGTCGCGCAATATTGCGTGTTGATTTTTGCCTTTATGGTGCCTGCGATCTTCATCTCCATTTTGATGACAGACAATCCAATTCCACAGCTTGGTTTCGGCAGTACCCTGAATGATGGCTCTGGCGTTTATCTTCTGGACAAGCTGGATGGCTTATCTGAGGAATTAGGCTTTGGAACTTATACCAATGGCACCAAATCAACCATTGATATCTTTTTCATTACCGCCGCCTTGATGGTCGGAACCGCGGGCCTTCCCCATGTGATTATTCGCTTCTTCACTGTTCCTAAAGTGCGGGATGCGCGTATTTCAGCGGGTTATGCTCTGGTATTGATTGCTATTCTTTATACATCAGCCCCCGCGATTGCGTCTTTTGCCCGGGTGAATTTGATCAACACGGTGAGTAATGCAGAATATTCCGCAACACCGGAATGGTTCAAAAACTGGGAAGACAGCAACTTGATTGCCTGGGTTGATAAGAATGAAGATGGTATCATCCAGTATGTGCAAGGCAAAGCCTTTGTCGGCAAGCCAAGCTTTAAGGGCGACCGCGCAGACATCAGCGGTGCCCACGGCGAACGTCTGTTGCATAACAAAGTAACAGATGGGGCCAATGAGCTGTATATTGACCGGGACATCATCGTGTTGGCGAATCCTGAAATTGCCGGCTTGCCCAATTGGGTGATTGCTTTGGTGGCGGCTGGCGGTTTGGCGGCGGCTTTGTCAACGGCGGCGGGATTACTGCTGGTGATCTCTACATCAATATCTCATGATCTGTTCAAGAAGATATTGCTGCCAAATATCTCCGATAAGCAGGAATTGATGTTTGCCCGTATGGCGGCGGCGGTGGCCATTGTCATTGCCGGATATTTTGGGATCAATCCGCCCGGCTTTGTGGCGCAAGTGGTGGCCTTTGCCTTTGGTTTGGCGGCNTCCTCCTTCTTCCCNGTCATCATNATGGGNATTTTCTCCAAACGGATGAATAAGGAAGGCGCGATTGCCGGTATGGTGACAGGTATTCTCTTTACCTCAATCTATATCGTCTACTTCAAGTTCATCNATCCCGGCGATAATAATGCCGCCCATTGGTTGTTGGGNGTATCCCCGGAAGGGATNGGAACATTCGGTATGATCNTGAACTTCATTGTGTCCTATGCTGTCAGTAGCGTAACNGCAGCACCNCCACAAGAAGTGCAGNATATGGTTGAGAGTATCCGTATTCCAAAAGGGGCCGGGGCGTCNTACCATCATCATATGTCCCATTAAACCNGACCAACTTTATCATAAAGGCAAGTCATTGAATGGCTTGCCTTTATGCCGTTTGATGGCCTACACTCAATTTAAAGGGAAAATAATATGACCTATGAACTGGCAGAAGACATCTTGATCATATTGGGTCTTGGTTTTATGGGGCTGTCTTTGTTTAACTATTATCAAAGAACTCAGGACAAAAGCCTTTTCAAGAAGATGTGGTTCATGAAAATGGATCTGACCAAGAAGGAATATCTCTTAAACCGGATNGGATTATATATCCTGATTGTTGGNATTATCATTCGTTTCATGAATGTTTTTNTGGAGTTGAGCTAAGCATATTTAAACAAGGGACAGGGTAAATGTTACAAGGCTGGCTCATCATACTTATTTCATTGGGATATATGGTTTCCCTGTTCTTGGTTGCTTGGCGGGGGGACCGGAATAGAAATAAGCCGCAACGGCCATTTACCCGGGCTCTTGTCTATAGTTTATCTCTTGCGGTTTATTGTTCATCCTGGACTTATTACGGGGCAACAGGCACCGCCATTTCTCAGGGGATCAATTTTTTCACCATTTACCTTGGGCCTATTCTGGTCTTTCTATTTGGTTATAAATTCATTGAGCGTCTGGTTGTTGCAGGTCAAAATCAACATTCTTCTTCCATTGCAGACTTTATTTCATCCCGTTATGGCAAAAGCCAAAATCTGGCGATGATGATCGCTTGTATGGCGGTCATTGGTTCTTTGCCNTATATNGCTCTCCAGCTAAAATCAATTGCCACGACGTTCCAAATNCTNTCNGATTCCTCGGAAATTGAATTTTTNTCCACTCTGACGACCTCCTCAAATAGCAAGGCCTTTTTGGTGGCGATCATGCTGGCCTTNTTTGCCATNATGTTTGGCACCCGGCATATTGATGCGACGGAGCATCACCGGGGTTTGATTGAGGCCATTGCCTTTGAATCGATCATTAANCTGGTNGCNCTNATGGCGGTGGGATTGTTTGTTACNTTTTCCCTGATGGACGGGGTCGGCGATTTNTTGNGCCGTCTTGANCGATTAAATCAAAGTCAGGGTTTGTTTTCNGCAGATCAATTGGACATGAAGTTCTTCACCACATTATTTNTNAGNATGGCGGCGATCTTCTGTCTGCCGCGCCANTTCCATGTGACGGTGGTCGAAAATAACAATACCCATGANGTGAAAAAAGCCCGCTGGATATTCTCGCTCTATTTGCTTTTGATCAGTATAGTCTTCATTCCGATCATTGTCGGCGGTCAGGAATTNNTGATGGGCAGCATCNNNAATCCTGATTTCTATGTCTTGGGCCTGCCCATTACCTTTGATCAGAAAGCATTGGCCATCCTGACATATTTAGGAGGATTTTCCGCCGCCACCGGCATGGTCATCGTGGCNTGTATNGCGCTNAGCACCATGATTTGCAATGATATTGCCGTTCCGATATTTTTGAAGTTAAAATGGATTAATTTTGAAGAACAGAATTTCAGCAAGGTATTATTGCTGATCCGNCGGGTGGCCATTCTATTGCTTATGCTATTGGCCTATGCTTATTTCTGGGTTTCCACGGATCGGGCGCTGGCCAATATCGGNCTNATATCCTTTGTCGCNGCCAGTCAATTTCTTCCGGCNATTGTCGGGGCGGTTCTCTGGAAACCGGGNCATAAAACCGGAGTATTCTGGGGCATNAGTGTTGGCTATGCGATGTGGTTTTATACGCTCTTGCTGCCTAGCATGAATGGCATTTCATGGATTAATACGTATCTTATTCAAAATGGTCCCTTTGGCATTACATGGCTGAAACCAGAGGCGTTATTTGGCATCACATCTATGGACCCTTTGACCCATGGGGTTGTCTTTAGTTTGCTGGCAAATGTCTCCTGCTATATATATTTCTCTTTGAAAGCGGAGCCTTCCATACTTGATAAAAATCAGGCCCGGGTTTTTGTTGGGGGGATGACAAAAAAAATTCAGTTTCTGGATTTCGAAAAATCCGCCAATATGGCTACCGCAAATACCTTAAAACAATTGGTTATAAAGGTTTTTGGCGAGAATTCCGGGCAGTCTCTCCTTGCAAAGTTTAATGCCTCGACGGGCCGAAATTTAAAAACATCAGATAAGATCGATGCCCAATTCGCCCAATATGTGGAGAGCCTGATTGCCCGGGCCATTGGGGCATCCGCGTCCTATCGCTTAATGGCCTCCACATTAAAGGGGACCAATTTTCAGATAGAGGATGTGGTCCGACTGTTAAGTGATGCCTCTGAAGAACTTGATTTTAACCGCGAAATCCTTCAATCCACCCTTGAAAATATTGGGCAGGCTATTTTTGTGTTTGATGCCAATATGAATATTATTGCGTGGAATAATAAATATATCGAGATGTTTAATTATCCAGAGGGATTTTTGACGGTTGGTCGTGCGGTTGAAGATCTGGTTCTCTTTAATTTCCAGCAAGGCGAATATGGTCATGAGAGCGTTGATACGGTTCTGGCCCGTCGGCGGGAAGACTGGCGGAAACGACGCCCGCGCAGTGCCATACGTTTTCGCCCCAAGGGTCAGGTGGTTCAGGTGATTTCCAACCCCATGCCCGGCGGGGGTACGGTGGTGAGTTTCACAGATATTACCGAATTAAAACGTATTGAAACGGCTTTGCGGCAAAATGAAGAAAATATGCGATTTTATACGGATAATGTGCCTGAAATAATTTCCTATACAGATAAAGATTGTTATCTGAGGTTTGCCAACAAAGCCTATCACGCCATTTATAATCCAGATAATCACGATATTATTGGCCGCCATGTGCGCGATGTTTTGGGTGATGTGGATTACGCGCAACGGGAACCTTATATCACGGGCGTTTTAGAGGGGAGAAAACAGCTTTTTGATCTGGAAATAAATATCAAGGGTCAGGACATTAAATATACGCAGGTTTCTTATGTGCCGCAAAAAGATGAAGCGGGGGTCATTCAGGGGTTCTTTGCGCTCTATCAGGATATTACCGACCGACGACAGGCAGAGCTTGCCCTGAAAGACACCAATGAGAATTTGGAAGCCCGGGTCAAACAACGCACGGTGGAACTTTCTACTCTGAATGCGGAGTTATATTCAGAAATTACCGCCCGTACGGAAATTGAAGAGGAACTGCGCAAGGCAAAACAACAGGCCGAAGACGCCACCCAAAGCAAGACCCGTTTTCTGGCCGCAGCCAGTCATGATCTTTTACAGCCGATGAACGCTGCCCGGCTTTTTACCTCCGTATTGGAAGAGGACTTTGCAGATCAAAATGACGATGCCTATGAGTTGGTCAAGAATATTTCGCAGTCTTTAAAATCATCCGAAAGATTATTGAATGCTTTGCTTGATATCTCAAAATTGGATGCGGGGGGCATTACACCTGAAATTACGGCATTCCCGGTGCAAAGTGTGCTGACTCTGTTGAATGTAGAATTCTCTGTGATTGCTCAGGAGGCAAATCTGGAATTTAGGATGGTAAATTGCGCCACGATGATATCCAGCGATAAGGGCCTGTTGCAAAGCGTGTTGCAAAACCTTGTGTCCAATGCCATTCGCTATACCGAAAAAGGTCGGGTATTGATGGGCTGTCGTCGGCATAAGGACCAGTTGAGCATTGAAGTATGGGATATGGGAACGGGTATTGACCCGGATAAATTTACGGAAATATTCGAAGAATTCAAACGTCTTAAAAATAGTGAAATAAGTGAGGATAAGGGACTTGGATTAGGGCTTGCCATTACCGACCGTATTATAAAGATACTCGGCCATCAGATAAAGGTGGAATCCATTCCGGGAAAAGGGTCAGTGTTCCGGGTATTGGTGCCTGTGTCGGACAAGAAATCAGAAAAGAAAACATCTCTTTCTGTTAAGGATCTGGTCAAACCCAAAACGGTTCTTTCTGTGCTATGTGTGGATAATGAACAGTCTATATTGGACGGGATGGAGAAACTTTTAACCCGGTGGAACTGTCGTGTTATTACAGCGACCGACTATACGGAAGCAAAAAAGAAATTGGCTGAGGCCGCCGAAAATATTGATATTATTTTTGCGGATTACCAATTGGATACGGCCGAAACCGGATTGGATTTACTGATCAAATTTCGCGAAACATTAGGGGATAATTTTATGGGCTATATCATTACCGCCGACAGATCGTCGCAAGTTCGGGATAAAATACTGGCAACAGGCTTTCAACATATTCAGAAACCGGTTGAACCTGCGGCACTTCGGGCCGCGTTATTGAATGCGGAAAGTCAGGCGGAATAAAGAATTTTTTAAGGCATTTCCACTTTTTCCGTCTCCAGCTCCAGCGTTTGGGCAAAGATAACCGCCTGGGTTCGGGTATTGACGCTCAGTTTCCTAAAAATTGCCGTGACATGTGCTTTGACCGTCGCCTCTGAAATATTCATATTATAGGCAATTTGCTTATTTAACAGGCCATCCGTAAGCCCCGTCAGGACCTTGAACTGAGCAGGTGTTAAGCTTGAGAGGCGTTTATTCACCTCATCGTCTTGGGCTGTAAGGTCATTAAATTTAGCCTCTGCCCCCTCTGGCAACCACAGTTCCCCCTCAAAGACAGCCTTGATCGCGTCCCCGATAACATTAAGGTCCGATGATTTCGGGATAAAACCAGAAGCCCCATATTTCATGGATTTTTGCATGATGTGAAGCTCTTCACTGGCAGAGACAACAATAACAGGTAGTATGGGGAAATCCTGCCTGATCATCAAGAGACCAGAGAAACCATGACTATCGGACATATGAATATCCAAAAGAACCAGTTTGATACGGGTATTTTGGATGATTGCATTCCGCGCCTCAGCCAAATTACTGACCTCAATAATCTCTGTATCGGGCGCTACTTTTTTTACGGCCTGCCGTAAGGCAACCCGAAATAAAGGATGATCATCAGCAATTAAGACCTGTCGTGGTGCCATGGCAATTTCTACACCCCCCCTCTTATTTTATCCTATATGTTTAACTATCCCATTTTTTACGAAAAATGACTAGGGAAAATATTTTTGCCCTATAGAACAGGGTCTAATCCATACGTTTCCCAAAGGTTTCTCGAGAAATATGACGGACATGGCGGATATTTTCAACAATATCCGCCATGTCCCCTTTAACCGCACGGGCCCGTTTTATGCCCGAAAAATAATTTTTCGGGTTATTTATTTTTCCGGTTTTGAATGATGTCATCGACAACAGAAGGGTCTGCCAGTGTTGAGATATCCCCCAGACTGTCATGTTCGTTGGCGGCAACCTTGCGTAAGATACGGCGCATAATCTTGCCAGAACGGGTTTTGGGTAGTCCTGGTGCGAACTGAATGAGGTCCGGTGTGGCAATGGGGCCAATTTCATGGCGGACCCATTTTCTTAATTCCTGCCGCAAATCATCGGAGCCTTCAATCTCTGCCATCAATGTGACATAGGCATAAATGCCTTGGCCTTTAATGTCATGAGGATACCCCACCACAGCAGCCTCAGCAACCAGCTCATGGGCGACAAGGGCGCTCTCCACTTCGGCGGTGCCCATACGGTGGCCGGATACATTTATTACATCATCCACCCGACCTGTGATCCAGTAATAGCCATCTTCATCCCGGCGACAACCATCGCCCGTGAAATACTTACCTTCATAGGTGGAAAAATAGGTCATGAAAAACCGCTCATGATCTCCGTAAACAGAACGCATCTGTCCAGGCCAACTGTCGGTAATCACCAGATTACCTTCGGCGACACCTTCCAGAACGTTACCATCTCCATCAACCAACTCAAGCTGTACACCAAAGAAGGGACGTGTCGCGGACCCAGGTTTTAACGCGGTCGCGCCGGGGAGCGGGGTGATCATAATACCCCCTGTTTCCGTTTGCCACCAAGTATCCACAATGGGACATTTGGACTTGCCGACGATGGTATAATACCAATTCCAGGCTTCCGGATTAATCGGTTCACCCACGGAACCCAGCACCCGTAAAGAGGAAAGGTCGCAGCGGGTAACAAAATCGTCTCCGGCCGCCATTAACGCCCGCAGAGCCGTTGGGGCGGTATAGAAGATATTGACTTTATGTTTTTCGCAGACTTGCCAGAAACGGGACGCATCCGGATAGGTGGGAATTCCTTCGAAGACGACAGTGGTTGCGCCATTGGCGAGCGGACCATACACAATGTAACTATGGCCCGTGACCCAACCGACATCGGCCGTACACCAATAGATTTCTCCTGGTTTATAATCAAAAACCAATTCATGGGTAAGGCTGGCATAAACCATATAGCCGCCCGTGGTATGCAGCACGCCTTTGGGCTGTCCCGTCGAACCAGAGGTATAGAGAATAAACAGCGGGTCTTCCGCATTCATGACTTCGGGTTCACATTCTGGCGGGTATTTCTCAGCCTCATCCTGATACCAGATATCACGCCCTTCCTGCATGGGGATATGGGCGCCGGAATGACGGACAACAATCACTGTTTCAACGTCAACACCTTCATGGTCGAGCGCATCATCCACATTGGCTTTTAAGGGAATGGCGCGACCGCCCCGAATGCCTTGGTCTGCGGTTATGACCACATGGCTATCACAATCTTTTATGCGCCCGGCGAGCGCTTCCGGGGAGAATCCTCCAAAAACAACCGAATGCACCGCCCCAATCCGGGCACAGGCCAACATGGCATAAACAGCCTGTTGGATCATGGGCATATAAATGGTAACCCGATCGCCTTTTTTAACATTTTGTGCTTTGAGGATATTGGCAAAACGACATACTTTTTCATAGAGTGTCTGATAGGTAATTTTTAAAGAGGAAGAGGGATCATCCCCTTCGAAAATGATTGCGGTCTGATCTGCGCGGTGCGGCAAATGACGGTCGATACAGTTAACGCTGGCATTTAAAGTACCGTCTTTATACCAGTTTATATGAAGGTCGTCTTTGGCAAAGGAAACGTCTTTTACCTGCGTGTAGGGAGATATCCAGTCTATACGCTGGCCCATTTCCCCCCAAAATCCTTCCGGGTCCTCTATTGATCGTTCATAGAGCGCCTGATATTTTTCATTATCGATATGACTTTCCGCTGCAAAATCAGCCGGTACTTCAAAATTTAACTTATCCATTTTTTCTTCTCCCATAGAATCGTGGTTGCTTTGGATATATTTTCTCAATTTATGCCAGATAATTATATTAGACATTAGTCGTATCGAAAAGAGGGAATCTCTTTTTTTTCAATGGTTTAGTTTTTCGAGAACGGTTTTATACGACCAAAGGCGTATATCGCTCCTTTTTTAGATGCCCAATAATCGTATGGCATCTAAAAATAAATAGGGAGTATAAATATTATGGACATCGTGAATAGACAAAAATTGTTTAAGAAAGTTCTTCTCAGTGGCATTGCTCTTACCTTTCTAACGCCGACAGGAGCGATTGCCGCTACCAATCAGGAATTAGAGGCAAAGATCAACAGGTTAGAATCCATGTTAATGGAGCTTAAAGGCGAATTGACCAAACAGGCCGTGGCGGTCTCACAAACCAAAGAAATTGCCGAAAAGGCCGAGAAAAATAGCCTGGAAATGCGCGTTGGCAATACCAAGGTTTCCCTCGGCGGTTTTATCAAAGCGGATTTTTCATCATCAAAATATAGTCGTGGCGAATTGGCCCCTCAAAATTTGGGCCGGGATTTTTATATTCCCGCTTTAATCCCCGTCGGCACGGGGGCCAGTGAAGGCGGGTTTGATAGCGACCTTAGTGCAAAAGAAACACGCTTTAACATTAAGACCAGCACGAATGTGAATGGACATGATCTGGTCAGTTTTATTGAAATGGATTTTTTAACAGGCCCCGGCGGCAATGAACGGATAACCAACAGTTACAACCCTAGAATCCGCCATGCGTTTGTAAAATATGATAATTTCCTTGCCGGTCAAACATGGTCCACATTTCAGGACGTGGGGGCGCTCGCCGAGAATCTTGACTTTGTGGGGCCTGCTGAGGGCACCGTCTTTATCCGGCAAACGCAGTTTAGATATACTTACGGCGGTTTCCAAATCTCCGTAGAGAACCCGGAAACAACCATCACCCCCTTCGGTGGCGGGGCGCGTATCGTTTCCGATGATGGGGCAATGCCGGATTTTGTCATGCGCTATAACAAGAAAGACAGTTGGGGCCACGTTGGTGTGGCCGGGATCGTCCGTAACCTGAAGCTGAACAATGGCGTTATTAATGACAGCGTATTAGGTTGGGGAATAAGCCTTTCCGGTAAATTAAAAGTCGGTGAGAAAGATGATTTCCGCTTTATGGCAACAGGCGGTAAAGGCCTTGGCCGTTATCTGGGCTTGAATACAGCCAATGGAGCCGTGATTAATGCTTCGGGTGAATTGGAGGCTATTGGATCATATGCAGGCTTTATCTCTTACCGTCATTTCTGGAATGAAGAATTCCGGTCGAACCTCACTTTATCAGGCTTTAAGGCCGATAATGATGTGACCTTGACGGGAACGGGTGTGACCAAAGATGTTTATAGTGTTCATGTTAATCTACTCTATTCTCCGGTTCCTAAAATTACCTTTGGTGGAGAGTATATGTATGCCAAAAGAACCATCGAAAGCGGCTTGAACGGCGATATGCATCGTCTTCAAATGTCGGCAAAATACTCTTTCTAACATTTTCTTGCAGCCCGAATGTACTTCATTCCTGTGCATCGGCTACCTCTTAACCAACCCATTATAACTGATGGGTTGGTTATTTTTTGATTATATTTTTCGTGCTTCTCTTGTGTGTATTTCTTCTAAAACGGCAGAGGGGCTTGACGTTTCGCCACGGGGCGGCGCGGCGGGGTTTGTCAAAATGCTGGACCGTACGCATGTGGCCTTTGGGGATTGGCCCGGTAACAATAAGGTTGAGACGTTATCGAATATCATTGAAACGGGACGCTGCGAACTTCTTTTTCCGGATTAATGGCCCGGCTGTTGTGACCCGTGACCCGGCAATCCTTGACCGATTACAGGAGTGTGGCAAAACCCCAAAGACAGCCGTTAAAGTGACCGTTAAGGAAGCCTATTTCCATTGCGGCAAAGCCTTCCATCGTTCTGGCTTTTGGAAGGCTGATGAGTGGGGGGATGTGTCAGATTTCCCCATTGTCGGTAAAATTATGATGGATATGATAAAAGTCGTAGAATCCACCCTAGAAGAACTGTATCAAAAGGGAATGCGGGAAGAACTTTATTGAACGAGAAAATCTCGTATATTCAGGGACTTTCTCTTTGACGATGGCGTCCTGTGAGCGGGCCAAGACAATAATTTACGGGCTGTCTCGCGCCATTATGTTATTTGCACCCTCTTAGGTATGCATAATATGAATACATACCTCATATTATGCATTTTATATATGGATAAGAACTCTTTATTATAGGTGTAATATTAACCTGAATTGAGGAGTATCCATGATCAAGTCAATGCAAAACCGGGCTATAGTAGCCGGTGTCGGAATGATACCTTTTGTCAAACCGGGGGCCGGGGATACTTTTGACATTATGGGGGCGCAGGCAACCAGAGAGGCGTTGGCCGATGCCGGGATTTCTTACGATCAAATAGAGCAGGCTTATGTGGGATATGTTTATGGTGATTCCACATGTGGCCAAAAAACGCTTTACAAGGTTGGCATGTCCGGCATTCCGGTTTTCAATGTAAACAACAATTGCTCCACCGGGTCTTCGGCGTTGTTTCTGGCGCGTCAGGCCATTGAAGCAGGTATCGTTGATTGTGCCATTGCCTTGGGTTTTGAGCAGATGAATCCGGGTGCGATCGCGGCACAATTTACCGATAGGCCAAGCCCATTCGACGCTTTTGATGAGGCCTGTGACGCTTTGGTCGACATGCCGGATATTCCGCTGGCATTAAGGTATTTCGGTGGAGCCGGTTTGGCGCATATGGAGAAATATGGATCAACTCTGGAAGATTTTGCAAAAATTCGGGCAAAGGCCAGCCATCATGCAGCCAATAATCCCCTTGCGTTGTTCCGAAAGGAACTCACCCCGGAAGATGTTTTGGCGTCTCCTGTTATGTGGCCGGGTGTGATGACCCGTCTGATGGCCTGCCCACCCACTTGCGGGGCCGCGGCGGCCATTCTGGTGTCAGAGAAATTTGCCAAAAAACATAATTTGCGCAGCGATGTTGTGATTGCAGCACAGGCCATGACCACGGATACGCCGAGTAGCTTTGAGTCTCAGGACATGATGAAGCTTGTCGGTTATGACATGACATCTGAGGCGGCCCGTCAGGTTTACGAACAGGCCGGCATTGGGCCGGATGATATTGATGTGGTGGAGCTGCATGACTGTTTTGCCCATAATGAGCTGATTACCTATGAAGGTCTTGGCCTGTGTCCCGAAGGCGGCGCTTCAAAATTCATTGCGGACGGGGATAATACGTATGGCGGAAAATTTGTCACCAACCCGTCTGGCGGATTGCTGTCAAAAGGACATCCCCTCGGCGCGACGGGTTTGGCGCAATGCTATGAGCTGACCCATCAACTCCGGGGAACGGCAGAAAAGAAGCAAGTCGACGGTGCCCAGATCGCCCTTCAACATAATTTAGGTTTGGGCGGGGCTTGTGTCATCACATTATATCAGGCAGTGGGGAGCTAAGGCATGATCGACAAACGTTTTATCGGGATGAATATTGGGTCCCATGAAGTGCAGCTTGAAAAAGGTGCTTTGAAATTTTTCGCAACCGCCATCGGGCAGGAAAATCCGGTTTATTTCGATGAAAAAGCCGCTGAAGAGGCAGGCTATCCCGGTCTTCCCGCTCCACCGAGCTATTATTTTTCTCTGGATTTGCTTCAGGATGAGCCGTTTAAATATCTTGATACATTAGGGGTGAATCTGAATCATGTGCTCCATGGTGCACAGGATTTTGAATATTTCAAACCGGCCTTTGCCGGGGATACAGTGGTAATTAAGGCGAAGATTATTGATCTGTTCGATAAAAAGAATGGAGCACTTGATTTTATTATCAAGGAGGTTCGGGTCGAGAATACAGAGGGTGAGCTTCTGGTCAAACAGATTATGACCATTATCGTTCGCAATCCTGAAGGGGGCGCATAGAGATGACATACATAGATTTATCAACGTTAAAGGTTGGGGATGAAATTCCGCCGCTTTCTCTGAAGCCGATTTCGAGAACAACATTAGCGCTTTTTGCCGGAGCTTCGGGCGATCATAACCCGATACATATTGATTTAGATGTGGCCAAGAGTGCGGGCATGGATGATGTTTTTTGTCAGGGCATGTTGGGCATGGCTTATATGTCCCGGTTGCTGACCAATATGCCCCGCTTGAGAAAATCAAAACCTTTGGTACTAAATTTGCCAATATTACGCAAATTCATGCACAGCTCACCTGTCGCGGGCAAGTTGAAAAAATCGAAGACACCGAGAACGGACAATTATTGACGCTGTCTCTGAGAGTTTCAGATGAAAATGATAATGTAAAACTACAGGGACAGGCGACGCTTGCCCTCTAATGATAATTTTAAGTGAAAGTGAGAAAAATGGGAAATCTTGACGGAAAAATAGCCCTTGTAACGGGATCTGGCCGTGGTATTGGCCGTGCGGTTGCGCTGAAGTTCGCACAAGAAGGCGCAAAGGTTGTCGTGAATGATTTGGATAGCGACGTCGGTGATGCGGTTGTTGCAGAAATTCGTGACATGGGCGGTGAGGCCGTGGCGTGTAACGGTTCGGTCACGGACGTGGACTTTGGCGAGCGTTTTATCAAAACGGCACTGGATAATTTTGGGCTGCCTGACATTATTATTAATAACGCGGGGTATACTTGGGACAATGTGATTCAGAAAATGACTGATGAGCAGTTTGATGCCATGATGGATGTACATTTGAAAGCGCCGTTCAGAATTTTGCGGGCGGTTCAGCCTCATTGGAAGAAGGCGTCGAAGGCCGAACAAGCTGAAGCACGGCGGGTTAATCGTAAGGTCGTCAATATTTCCTCTATTGCGGGTGTGGGCGGCAATGCGGGGCAGGCCAACTATTCCACCGCCAAAGCCGGGATTATCGGTATGACTAAAACCTTGGCCAAGGAATGGGGCAGGATGAATGTCAATGTTAACTGCGTTGCGTTCGGCTATATTGAGACCCGCTTGACCGAAGCGACAGATGAAAAAACGGAAATAGAAATCCGAGGCAATAAGATTGGTATTGGCATCCCTAAATCATCGGCAGATATGTTGCAGGCCATGGTTCCTATGGGGCGGGCAGGGACTGCTGAAGAGGCGGCCGGTTCTGTATATCTTCTGACACTACCCGAATCTGATTACATTTCCGGGCAATTGCTTATTTGTGGTGGAGGTCTTATTATTTGAGCTAGGTCCTTATGTCTTTCCATAAATACAGGAGATTAAATAATGATTTTTAACGATGCAACATGGATGACCGAAGAGCTATCGATCTTTGGGGATTCTGCCCGGAAATTTTTTCAAACGGAAATGTTGCCCAATGTGGAAAAATACCATGCTCAGAAGCAGGTGGACCCGGAACTTTGGGTCAAAGCCGGAGAGTATGGTATTCTGGGGGCCTCCATTCCCGAAGAATACGGCGGGTCGGGCGGTGATTTAAGTCATGATTCTGTGATCTTTTCGGAACTTGGCTATACCGGTGATAT